>CAMOQY010000097.1 GCA_946623295.1 uncultured Lachnospiraceae bacterium
TCTCGAGGAAAGGCCTCCCGTCGTACCAGTACCAGTCATAGATAAATACGTTGACGCCGTGGTCGGCCGCGGCATCGATCTCCATCTCCATCACATACGGGTCAGCCTCGTTTACGTAGCCCCAGAGCGGCTTTCGTCCCCAGACGTAGTCGCCCTTCCTGTCGGCGTTCTTCACGCTCTGCCATTCGCCGATGCCCTCGGGCCAGAATATCCTCGTCCGCGGTTCGTCTCCCGTATACGCCGGCCATACATAGGCAGCAATGTCATATTTTTTCATGTCAGGATCTCCGTTTGTTAAAGGCCCCCCGGAAGACTCCGGAGGGCCAAAGTTTGGATGAGGCGGTTTAGTCCCACTCGTAATCCTTGATCTGACGGACGACGTCAATGATCGTGCCGTCGCGGGCTTCGATGACGCCCACTACCCTGTCGCCGAACTTGATCGGCTCAGGCTCGCCGGTGATCGCGTAAGCCATATCGCGAAGCTCCTCGATCGTCTTGACGGGAAGCTTGGCGGCCTTTGCGCATTCAAGCAGATCGGGGCGCGCAGGGTTGACCGCTACGCCGTAGTCGGTGATGACCACATCGACAGTTTCGCCGGGCGTGGTGACCGTGGTAACGTCGGTACAGATAGCCGGAGTCCTGCCCTGAAGCAGAGGCGCGATAACTATGGTGCACTTTGCGCCGGCGGCAGTGTCGGGATGTCCGCCCTGAGCGCCGGTGACCATACCGTTGGAATCGACGACAACGTTGCAGTTGAAGTGCGTATCGACCTCAAGGGAAGCCAGGATAACGAAGTCGAGCTTGTTTACGTAGGCGCCCTTGTTCATGGGGTTGGCGTACTCGGAACCGGTTATCTCGATATGATTAGGGTTGTTGGTAATGGACTGGATAGCCTTAAGGTCAAAGTCCTGAGTATCGACCAGCTTCTCGATAAGTCCCTGCTCAAGCAGCTCGCACATAGGTCCCGCGATGCCGCCGAGTCCCAGACCCATCTTGATGCCGCGCTCCTTCATTATCTTGCCCAGTGAAATGGTGGATGCGATGGAAGCTCCGCCGACACCGGTCTGATATGAGAAGCCGTCCTTGAAGTAAGGAGTATTGATAACGAACTTGGTGCAGTACTCAGCCATCATGAGCTTGCGGACATCGGTGGTAGGCTTTGCGGCGCCGGTAGCAATCTTGGCGGGATTGCCGATCTCGTCCACTACGATAACATAGTCCACGTTTACCTGGCTGATGGAAGCAGGGATGTTAGGATAAGGAACAAGCGTATCCGTGATGGCGACGACCTTGTCGGCATACTGGGCGTCTACATAGGCATAGGACAGAACGCCGCAGTCCGACTTGCCGCCGACAGCGCGCAGGTTGCCGTACTCGTCAGCGGTAGGTGCGCCGATGAAAGCGATGTCGATATGCACGTCTCCGCTCTCGATGGCGCGGACTCTGCCGCCGTGGGAGCGCATGATGGCATAGCCCTTAAGCTTGCCGGTGGAGATGGCTTCGCCGATCTTGCCGCGCACGCCGGAGGACTGGATGTTTGTGATGGTGCCGTCCTCGATCATGGGAACGATCGGGTCATGAGCCTTTCCCAGAGACGAAGCGCAGATCGTGATATCCTTTACGCCCATCTTGTGGACTTCTTCCATGACCATATTTACGATATAGTCGCCCTCGCGGAAATGATGATGGAACGAAAGCGTCATGCCGTCGCGCAGTCCGCACTTAACGAGAACATCATGGATGGAATCCACCATCTTGCTCTCCTTCGGGTCCATCCAGCAGCGGACCGTGGGAGCTGCCTTTTTGTACTCCTCGCCGTTTCTGGCATAGGTTCCGGCAAAGGGCTTCATATTCAGATCTTTTAATACTTTTTCAGGTATATCTCTTCCTACTGCGTTTATCATATTACAGATCCCCCTCGTATACTCCGGCAGCCTTGGCCAGTTCTATAGTTCTCTTTGCGCCGGGATAGAAAGCGATATCGATCATCTTGCCGTCTACGGTAAATACGCCGATACCCTGAGCCTTCTTCTCGTCGACTTCCTTAACGATCTTTTCTGCCTGGATGATCTGCTTCTCGGTAGGAGTAAAGACCTCATGGCAGACAGAGATCTGGCGGGGATTGACGATGGATTTTCCGTCAAAGCCCATGGCCTTGATCATCTCGGTCTCCCTGCGGAAGCCTTCCATGTCGTCAAGATTTGTAAATACGGTGTCAAAGCACTGCTTGCCGGCGCAGCGGGCGGCATTGATCATCTGGCCGCGGGCCCATGCAAACTCGACTCCGGTACCGGAAATAACAGTCTGAAGATCCTTTGTGTAGTCGCCGCCCGAAAGCGCGATACCAAAGAGCAGCGGGCTGGCCTCGCAGATCTCAAGAGCGTTCAGAACGCCCTTTGTGGACTCGAGAGCAGCCATGATAAGGATGGAGCCGTGCTCTACGCCGAACTCCTCCTCGGCCTTTCTCATTTCTTCTTCAACGACATGCACATCCTTCGCGCTCTCGCACTTGGAGATACGTATGGAATCGCAGCGGCCGGCGACGCACACGCGCACGTCTTCCTTCCAGTGAGCGGTCTCAAGGCCGTTGATACGGACGACCCTCTCCACTCCGCGGTAATCGATCTCCTTGAGAGCGTGATACAGGCTGTAACGGGCCGCGTCCTTCTGATTCTCGGCTACGGCATCCTCGAGATCGAGCATGATGGAGTCGGGCTTGTAGATATAGGGGTCCTTGATGAGGCCGGGCTTCTGAGCATTGAGGAACATCATGGACCGGCGAAGTCTGGTCAGATTAGGATTAGTCATCTTATTGCACCTCCCCAGGGCAGCTTTTTGCCCTCGCAGATCTCGTCCTCGCTGTAGCCGGAAGCACGGAAAACCGCGCCCTCTACGCGCGCCTTGAGCGTGCAGTCAAGAGCTCCCTTGTCCACGACCTTGACCTTTACATTGTCAACGCCGAGGCGCTCGAGGGTCTCCTCTACGGTGGCCTTGATCTTGCGTCCGAACTGGTTGATAACACTGCTCTCGATGTCAAGCTCTACCTTGCCCTCGCCAGGCTCTACCGTGACCTGAGCGTCGCTGGACTCGAGAGTGCCCGCCATCGCTGTGCGTAACACTTCCATAAAACAACCTCCTATGTGTTTTATAAACATGAACAATGAAGGACCGTATTTCGATCCTTCATTGATTATAATGCCCGGTTATTTGATTTTCAACAAACGCAGATATTTTAATCTTGTGATTTACTCATGATTATTTTGAATATTTTGGATAAATCTTTTATTAATTAACCTGCCCCGTACAGATCACGCTTCTGCGGCCTTTCTGACCACGGTACACATCTCGTCCCACTTGCTCTCCATGTCCTTGACGAGTTTCATCTGAGTGCGGCAGCGGTCGAGGTTGTGCTCGGGATAAGCGGTATGGAAATACTTGTCGCCATTCAGATAATCGGTCAGAAAGCGGGATCCGCATTCGAGCGTCATGAGCTTTGCGCCGAGCGGAAGCGTCTCGATCTCCTTTTGTGTCAGCCGCTCTCCGCAAGCCTTAAGGAACGCCTCCGTATAGGCAGTAAATAGCGGCATCGACATAGTCACCTTGTCAAGATCCTTTTCATCCTCGGCTGCTGTAGAGGCGCCAAAGCGTATGGAATCGCCGTAATCATTCGCCACAAGGCCGGGCATGACAGTATCCAGATCGATCACACAGAGCGGTTTATGATCGGTATCGCTCAGCATGACGTTGTTGAGCTTGGTATCATTATGAGTAACGCGAAGCGGAAGCTCACCCGCGTCCTTAAGGCGCATCAGTGCCCCCGCTTCGGGCTCCTTTGACAGATACCACTCTATCTCGGCCTTTACGCCGGCTGCCCTGCCGGCCGCGTCAGCCTCTATCGCCTCGTGAAGCTGGCGGTAGCGGTCCGGAGTGTCGTGAAAATGCGGGATCGTCTCCACGAGAGTCTCTGCGGGAAAATCCGCGAGCTGATTCTGGAACTGTCCAAAGGCCTCGGCGCTGTGCCTGAAATCATCCTCGCACCCGGCTTTTTCCAGACAGATCCCGCCCCTGACAAAATCATACATGCGCCATACGCTTCCGTCGCTGCCGCGCAGATAGCACTTTCCGTCCCTGGTCGGTACGAGAGAAAGCACCTGCTGAGGCGGTTTGATCCTTCTCCTGATATGCGCGGTAACCGCCTGTATGTTTTTCATGACTCCGTCAAGGTCCTTGAAAACATATCCGTTAAGCTTCTGAAGAATATAGAGCTGCTCGCGGTTGGTCGCCAGCAGATATGTCTCATTGATATGTCCGTTGCCGTACCGCTCGCAGCTGATCACCTCTCCGTCAGTACGAAAGAGGCTGTAAATCTGTTTCATATCATTTACTTCCTTGCAGTTATTTCAATCTTTAGCAGCCGGGTACTCGTTGCAGAGCAGACGGTAAGGAGCCTCATCCTCTTCGATCTCGGGGAAACGTCCCACCGGCGGATTAAAGCGGTTGTCCGTATTGTCGTCGTTGCACTGGCTGACCTCTCCGAGCAGCACAGCTCCGGTCCCGGGCTCAACATTGAAATCATGATACATAAACTGCTGGATGTGTATGCTCTCTCCGGGCGTCAGGCGGATCTGCGTCCCGGCAGGCACGGTATATGTCCGTCCGTCGGTATGCACCGTCACATCGCTCTCCTTATCCACCGATTCATCCGGAAGGCTGTTGTAGACGCGTATCAGGATGTTTCCGCCGCCGCGGTTGATGATATCCTCGGTCTTGAACCAGTGAAAATGATTCGGCGAATACTGTCCCTCTTTCAGATAGAGGAGCTTTTCCGCATATACCTTCGGATACTTGTCAGCCATATCGCGGTTTCCGTTGCGGATCGTGATAAGGGAAAGTCCTACCTTGTCAAAATCTCCCAGGCCGTAATCAGTGATATCCCAGCCCAGCATGCAGTCTCTTACCTCGTCGTAATCGTGACCCTTGCTCTCCCACTCTTCGGGCGTAAAGTTGCAGAAAGGCGGCAGATAGCAATGTTCTCTCCTGCAGGCATCCTCAAGCTCCCTGAGTGCCCTGTTGATTTCTGATCTCTTCATTTTCTCTCCTGTTCGTTTTTACTGTTTATCATTTCTTCGATATCTTCAAAAACCGGACGGTACAGCTTTGCCGAAAAATACGCCGGGACCGACAGCCCGATGAAAAAGGCCGCAAGCATCCACGCAAAGCGAAAACTCAGCACCATTACCGCGGGCAGCGCCCACAGCAGCAGCATTCCGATCGTTCTTGGAAAATATCTTATTGCCAGAACAGCTGAATTATAAAAGATATATTTTATGCTGTAAACAAAATTTGCCTGCAGCGGAAACGCCCACAGCGCGATCATTACCGCGGCAATGATCACAAATACCTCAAAGCCTCTCACCATGGCCAGCATGCTGCCGGCAAAAAAGGCGGGCGCGAATATGTAAGTCGCCGCGGAGGCGCCGATCACAAGGGCAAAGATCAGGAAAAGAATTCCTGCTTTGATGAGATTGTCCTTGAATGATCTCCAAAACGAGGTCGCCACGTGCAGCTCATCCTTGATGATCTTTCTCGCGCTGTAGTGGCACGCGCAGATCGATGCGCCTGCCGTGAGCACAGGGATACAGCACAGCAGCGTCAGCAGATTGAGCAGGACAAGGTCCGCCAGCCTGCTTAAAAAGCTGAGTATGCGCGGTTCGTTTTTAGACATTCCCTCCAAGGTGCTTCCTCCTGCAGAGCTTTCCTTTCATACAGTCTGTAATTATAGCACAAACGGCGGCTGATTACAGCCGCCGCTGTCTGAATACTAATACATGGATCTTACATGAGCGGACCCCAGCCGATGCCCGGCGGCGTGATCCTGAAATCGTCCATGTAGATCGTGACCTTCGCGTCACCGAGCATGCT
>CAMOQY010000098.1 GCA_946623295.1 uncultured Lachnospiraceae bacterium
CAGCGCACAGAATTCGCTCAAGACCAGGCCTGCGGGAACGGCGCCCAAGCGCCCCGCAGCTGCCAGACCCGCAGCCGGGACAGCCGCAAAGCCTGCAGCCGCCGGGACGACAGCAAAGCCTGCAGCATCCGCTGCAAAGACTCCGGCCGCGGCCAAGGCTGTCAAACCGGCCCAGGCCGAAGAAACAAAGGCCGTCAAGCCTGCGGCTGAGGAGACAAAAGCAGCTGCTCCCGCAAAGTCCGCAAAGAGCGCGGCTGAGCCAAAGGCAGCCGTCGAGCCTGAGACAAAAACCGCAAAGCCCGCCGCCGGGAAATCCGCGGCTCCGGAGGCTGCTCCTGCGGCTGAGACCGGAAAAAAGACCGCGAAGACAGCCGTCGAGACAAAGACAGCAGAGCCCAAAACCGCAAAGAGCACAGCTCCTGAAACAAAGGACGCCGGGCCTGCCCAGAAGAGCCAGAGCGAAGCGGAAAAGAGTCCCGAGCCCGAGAAGGCTGCGCCGGCTCCGAGATTTGTTGACATGAATATGGTCCGCGCGGCTGCAAAGCCCGTCGCGCGCCAGCGTATATCGATTTCCGGCCCCGGCTTTTCAAGGGGCAATAACCAGGGCGGCTTCAAGGGCAGACCGGGAGCCGGCGCGGGTGCCGGAAACAGAGGCGGCAGACCCGCAGCGGGCGGTTTTAAGGGACGTGACGGCCAGGTGGCCGGACGTGCGCCCGGAAAGCCCGGAGACGGACCCAGCCAGGGCGGCTTCAAGGGCAGACCGGGAGCCGGCGCAGGCGCGGGAGGCGGCGGTTTCCAGAGGACCCAGAACGCCTATGAGATGGCCATGCAGCGTCCCGGCAAAAACGCCAAGGGCCGCAGCCAGGGCAACCGCTTTGACAAAAAGAACAGCGACGAGCTCAGACGTCCCGGCGTAAAGGTCTCAAACAAGGACATGCTGCGCATGCCTTCCAGAAAGCAGGAGCCTGAGGAAGTCCAGATCAAGATGATCACCATCCCCGAGATGCTGACCATCAAAGACCTCGCCGACGCGATGAAGATCCAGACCTCCACGATCATCAAGAAGCTTTTCCTCCAGGGAAAAGTCGTTACGGTCAACGACGAGATCGACTACGAGACCGCCGAGGGCATTGCTCTCGAATTCGATGTGCTCTGCGAGAAGGAAGTCCCGGTGGATGTCATCGCCGAGCTTCTTAAGGATACTACCGAGGAGTCGGAAGAAAACCTTGTGCCCAGACCTCCCGTGGTCTGCGTCATGGGTCACGTCGATCACGGCAAGACCTCGCTGCTTGACGCCATCAGAAAGACGAACGTCACATCAAAGGAAGCCGGCGGCATCACCCAGGCCATCGGCGCATATATGGTCGAGATCAACGGACGCAAGATCACCTTCCTCGATACGCCCGGACACGAAGCATTTACCGATATGCGTATGCGCGGTGCCCAGGCTACCGATATCGCGATACTGGTCGTGGCTGCCGACGACGGCGTCATGCCCCAGACCGTAGAGGCGATCAACCACGCCAAGGCTGCCGGAGTTGAGATCGTAGTTGCAATAAACAAGATCGACAAGCCCGGCGCAAATATAGACAAGGTCAAGCAGGAGCTCACCGAGTACGGGCTCGTGGACGAATCCTGGGGCGGCTCCACTACAATGGTGCCCATCTCGGCAAAGAAGGGCGACGGCATCGAAGAGCTGCTTGAAATGGTTCTTTTGGAGGCCGACGTGCTGGAACTCAAGGCCGATCCCAACCGCAACGCGCGCGGACTTGTTATTGAGGCAAAGCTTGACAAGGGCCGTGGCCCCGTGGCTACCGTGCTCGTACAGAAGGGAACCCTCCACGTGGGCGATACCGTCGCAGCCGGAGCTTCCTACGGAAAGATCCGCGCCATGATCGACGATAAGGGCAAGCGCGTAAAGACGGCTACGCCCTCCACGCCTGTAGAGATCCTCGGACTTTCCGACGTGCCCAACGCCGGCGAGATCTTTGTAGCTACCGACTCCGAGAAGGACGCCAGGAGCTTTGCGGAGACCTTTATTGCCGAGGAGAAAAAGCGTCTGCTCAAAGAGACCAAGGGCAAGGTTTCCCTCGACGACATCTTCGAGCAGATCAAGGAAGGCGAGCTCAAGGAGCTTAATATCATCGTCAAGGGTGATGTGCAGGGCTCCGTGGAGGCGGTCAAGACCAGCCTGCTCAAGCTTTCCAACGATGAGGTCGTTGTCAAGATCATCCACAGCGCCGCCGGTAATATCAATGAATCCGACGTCACGCTTGCTTCCGCTTCGGGCGCCATCATTATCGGCTTTAATGTCAAGGTGGATGCTACCGCAAAATCGACCGCCGAGACGGAAAAGGTTGACATCAGGCTTTACGACGTCATCTACAAGGCCATAGAGGATGTTGAGGCCGCCATGAAGGGCATGCTCGCGCCTACGTTTGAGGAGAGGATCCTCGGACATGCCGTGGTGCGCCAGACCTTCAAGGCCAGCGCTATCGGCACTATCGCAGGCTGCTTTGTGCTTGACGGCAAGATAGTCCGCGGCTGCAAGTGCCGCATCACGAGAGACGGAGAGCAGATATTTGACGGTCCGCTTTCATCCCTCAAGCGATTCAAGGACGATGTCAAGGAAGTGCGCGACGGCTACGAGTGCGGCCTGGTATTTGACGGCTGGAGCGATCTTGCCGAGGACGATCAGATCGAAGCCTACGACATGGTCGAGGTCGAGCGCAGCTGACGGACCGGCTTTTAAAACCATCCGGTGAGGTTATCTGAAAGTAATGAGAAAAGGCAGTGTAAAAAATAACAGAGTCAGTGTCGAGGTCCGCAGAGAGCTGGCCGAGATCATCTCGCGCGAGGTCAAGGACCCCCGCATCAGCAGACTGGTCAGCGTGACCGAGGCTTATGTCGCGCCGGATCTTAAGACCTGCAAGGCGTATATCAGCGTTCTCGGCAGCAGCGAGGAGCTCGATCAGACCGTTCAGGGACTTCGCGCCGCGTCGGGATTTATCCGCCGTGAGCTTGCGCGCCGCATGAATATGCGCAATACTCCTGAGATCACCTTTGTCGCAGACGGGTCGATAGCGTACGGAGTTGCGATGACTCACAGGCTCGAAGAACTCGTGGAAGGACTTCCCGAAAGAGACGAGCAAGGCTACGTTATCGAGCCCGGAGAGAGCGCCGCGGAGAGTGGCGCGGACCCGGAGAAAGATCCCGGTGACGAAAGCTTTGACGCAGGGAAAAGGGACTGATCTCATGGACAGGTTCTGCAAAGCCAACGCGGCCGAGGCCGCTTATATAGAAAAAGCCGTGCTTGGAGCCGAAAAGATCGGAATAGTCGGGCATATCCGCCCCGACGGAGACGACGTCGGCTCGTGCCTCGGCCTGGCCCGCTATATCGGCATTATCAATCCGTCCGCGCAGGTGAAGGTTTTTCTGGAGGAATTTCCAAAGGACTTTATGTTCCTCGAGGGAGCCGGCGGAGTCGAGCATGATTTCGATACCGAATACGAGCCGGATCTTTGTTTTATGCTTGATTGCGCGGACAAAAAGCGCATGGGCGGCGCGGCAAAGTTTTTCCTTGCCGCGGGGGAGAGGATCTGCATAGATCACCACGCCACAAACGACGGCAGTATCGACGCTCACATGATCGTAGAGCCGGAGAGAAGCTCCACCTGCGAGCTGCTGTGTACCCTGATAGACATGAACCGTCTGGACAGGGCGGCTGCGGAGAGTCTGTATCTGGGCATCGTCCACGATACCGGAGTCTTCAAGCACAGCAATACCGGCTTTGAGACGATGCTTTATGCCGGCAGGCTCATAGAGCTCGGCGCGCGTCCTTCATTTGTGATCGACTACACGTTTTATAAAAAGACCTACCCCCAGAACAGAGCTCTGGGACAGGTGCTCCTGAATTCTCATCTGGAGCTGGACGGCAAGGTCATCGTCAGCTCCTTTACCAATGATGAGATGGAGGCCTACGGCGTAAAGCCTGCGGATCTGGACGGCTGCATAGATCAGCTCAGAGTCACGGAGGGCGTAGAGACGGCCGTGTTCATCTACCAGATGCCCGACGGAAAATTCAAGGTCAGCCTGCGCGCGAACGGCTCCGTGGATGTGAGCCGCATCGCCCAGCTCTACGGAGGCGGCGGACATATAAAGGCGGCCGGCTGCGAGATGGAGGGCACGCCCGAAGAGGTCTCCCGCGTGCTCTGCGGCGAGATCGCAAAGCAGCTCTGAGTTTTTTTATCGGGATACTTTCTGGTTTGCCGGAGGAAGAATAAAGCAGCTCAGATGAGATTTTTTTCAGATATCGAACAGGTTGATATTTCCGAAAACACGGTGCTCGCCCTTGGAAAATTTGACGGGCTGCATCTGGGTCACAGACGGCTGATAGCCGCTATGGTCTCGGAAAAGGAAAAGAGAGGCGCAGGATACATCACCTGCGCTTTGCTTGTATGCCCGCCCGGATCGGAGAGCGACGGCCTGATCAGCGAGGAAGGCAGGCTTGCCCTCCTTGAACGCCTCGGAGTGGACTGCGCCGTCAGGCTCGTTTTGGACGAGAAGTACGTAAATATGCCCGCGGAGGCCTTTCTTCGGGATGTTCTCGTAGAAAAGCTGCATATGAAGGTCCTTGTCGCGGGACCGGATCTTAGCTTTGGCCGTGGCGGGGAGGGAAATGCGGCTCTGATAGAAAAGCTTTCCCCCGGGCTCGGATTTGAATTCAGAATGATAGAAAAGGAGACCTTCCGCGGGGAGGATATCAGCTCCAGCCGGATCAGGCAGTGCCTGCAGAGCGGGAAAACGGCTGAAGCGGAGGTCATGCTGGGAGAGAAAAAGTGGACGGAATAATAGTTATCGACAAGCCCGCGGGTTTTACCTCCCATGACGTGGTGGCAAAGCTGCGGGGAATTCTCCATCAGAAAAGGATAGGACATACGGGCACGCTGGACCCCGATGCGACCGGAGTTCTGCCGGTGCTCCTCGGACGGGCTACAAAGCTGTCGGAGATGCTGACGGCGCATGAAAAGGTCTATGAGGCCGTGATGCTGCTGGGGGTCACGACCGATACTCAGGATATGAGCGGCAGCGTCCTCGCAAGGCGCGGCGTGAATACCGGTGAAGATGAGCTGCATCTTGCATGCGGGCATTTTACGGGAGATATCGAACAGATCCCGCCCATGTATTCCGCGATAAAGGTCGGCGGTAAGAAACTCTGCGATCTCGCCCGCGAGGGGAAAGAGGTCGATAGAAAGCCGCGCGCCGTGCGGATAGAAGAGATCTCTGTCATGCGGATCGAGCTTCCCCGGGTATATATGAGGGTGCGCTGCTCAAAGGGCACGTATATCAGGACTCTCTGCAATGATATAGGAGAGTATCTCGGCTGCGGGGCGGCCATGGAGACGCTGCGCAGGACCGCAAGCGGGGATTTTACGCTGGCGCATTCTCTGACTCTGGAGGAGGTGCAAAAGGCTGCCGATACGGCGGGAAGTGCCGCGCTTGGGGGCGGGGACTGTCCGGACGGTGCTTCTCCGGCGGGCAGCTCTGTAGAGGAGCTCCTCGGTGAAAGATTTATCACGATAGAAAACGCGCTGTCCTTCCTGCCGCGCTTTACGGTGCCTCACAGGTACGATAAGCCGCTCTTAAACGGCAACGCTCTGCTTCCCGAGTGGGGAGAGGGAGAGACAGACCCCGGGCAGGTAGCCGTATTCGATGAGGAGGGCTGCGCCGTGGGCATATACAGTCTGAAAAAAGGCCGCCTTTCACCCGACGTCATGCTCAGGACTTCTATGTGACGGCGTGCGCTTTCCGCGCGGTGCCGCCGCGCAATACCCCGCTATTTTATACGCAACACTGCACAACACCGCCGCGCGAAATTTATACGC
>CAMOQY010000099.1 GCA_946623295.1 uncultured Lachnospiraceae bacterium
GTCTGGTCGCTATCTTCTTTCCTCCCTTGCCGCAGCCTATAATATCTATTTTCATATACACCTCACCCGGCGCCATGCGCCGCCTTCCGCAAGGGGAAATCTTTATTCCTCACTCCTCACCGCGATATGCAGCTCTTCGAGCTGCTTTTCATCCACAGCGTCGGGAGCCTGAGTCATCAGACAGGAAGCGTCCTTGACCTTGGGGAATGCAATGACATCGCGGATGCTGTCGGCTCCGCACATCAGCATGGCCACACGGTCGAGACCGTAGGCCAGTCCGCCGTGAGGCGGCACGCCGTATTTAAAGGCATCCAGCAGGAATCCGAACCTGGCGTGTGCCTGCTCGGGGGTAAATCCAAGCACCTCAAACATCTTTTCCTGAAGGTCGGCCTGATGGATACGGATGGAGCCGCCGCCGATCTCATTTCCGTTGAGGGTGATATCGTAGGCTCTGGCGCGTACCTTGCCGGGGTCCGTATCAAGCAGCGGGATATCCTCTTCCATGGGCATCGTAAAGGGATGATGCATGGCCACGAAACGATTCTCCTCCTCGGACCACTCGAGCAGAGGGAACTGAGTGATCCACACAAACGAGAAATCGTCCTTGCGGGTAAGCTGCAGCTCATCCGCCATGCGCAGTCTGAGAGCTCCCAGTACGTTAAATACGATATTGTCCTTGTCAGCAGCAAAGAAAAGCATATCGCCCTTTTCTCCGTCCAGAGCAGCAACGATGGCGTCCATCTCTTCCGGAGTCATGAATTTGGCAAATGAGGATTTGTGCGAGCCGTCCTCAGCGCCGTTTACGCTGATATATGCGAGGCCCTTTGCACCGTTGCCCTTTGCCATATCGACGAGAGCGTCGATATGCTTGCGCGGCATATGTCCCTGACCCTTTACGTTAATACCGCGGACCGAGCCGCCCGCAGCCACGGCGCCGGAAAAGACTCCGAAACCGCAGTTCCTGACGAGCTCTGTGATGTTTTTAAGTTCCATGCCAAAGCGGATATCGGGTTTGTCCGATCCGAAGCGCTCCATAGCCTCCTGATAGGGCATGCGCCTGATGGGAAGCGGGATATCTATATCCAGAATTTCCTTAAAGAGGTGAGCCAGCAGACGCTCGTTTACGTCCATGACATCTTCCTCGTTCACAAAGGAAAACTCCATATCCATCTGAGTAAAATCGGGCTGGCGGTCAGCGCGCAGATCCTCGTCGCGGAAACATCTCGCGATCTGGAAATAGCGGTCGTACCCAGCCACCATAAGCAGCTGTTTAAAAAGCTGAGGCGACTGCGGCAGCGCGTAAAAGCATCCGGGGTGCACACGGCTGGGTACCAGATAGTCTCTGGCGCCCTCGGGAGTGCTCTTTGTCAGCAGAGGAGTTTCTACCTCGATAAAGCCTTCTTTGTCCATGAACTGACGGGACAGGTTTGCTATCTTGCTGCGTATCATAAGATTGCGCTGCATATCCGGGCGGCGCAGATCCAGATAGCGGTACTGAAGGCGCAGCTCCTCTCTCGTGCTGATGCCCTCTTCTATGGGGAAAGGCGGCGTATCTGCCTCGGCCAGTATGCGAAGCTGGCTTGCGCGTATCTCGATATCGCCGGTCTTGAGATTCTCGTTTACTGCTGCGGAGCGTTTCTCCACCACACCGGTCACGGCCAGAACGAACTCGTTTCTGATGCCGTAGGCCTTGTCAAAGTCTTCCTTAGAAAGGCTGTTCTCGTCAAAAAGCAGCTGGATGATCCCGCTGCGGTCGCGTAGATCCACAAAGATCAGCGCTCCGAGATTTCTCCGCTTTGCCGCCCAGCCCATGACCGTTACGGTCTGGCCGATGTTGGCTGACGAAATTTCCGTGCATCTGTGAGTGCGATGCATGCCCTTCATTGATTCTGCCATAATTGATCCTCCGATAACCCGTCTATCAGGCGGGATTGTTTGCACTTTCAGGCGGTGAACGCCTTATCTTCGCTCAGCTGAGCGGATTTATATAAAACTCCCTGAAGCTTTCAAAGCCCTCTCCCGAGAGCTGCTCCTTCTGGAATTTCTTGTTTTTTGCCATGGTCACGACAGAGACCTCGAGCCCCTCCGCGCGCAGCGAGCGCGCCTCGTCCATGACCTGCGAGAGCCGTTCGGCAGGCATGCCTTTTTCCACGAGGAAAGCAACGCGCCCGGCAGTACCGGGGACCTCGTAGCCCTGCTCCATAAGGATAGTGATGATGCGCTCAAAGCCGACAGAAAAACCGCAGGCAGGAGCGTCCTGCCCGGTAAATTTGCCGACCATACGGTCATAGCGTCCGCCGCCGCCGCAGGACGAGCCGAAATCGCCTATCTCTATCTCAAAAATGGGGCCGGTATAATATCCCATGCCGCGCACGAGCGAAGGATCGAATACAAGATTAAAATCTGCCTCCGCTCCTTTTCTGCAGGCATTGATGATCGTGTCGAGATTTCCGATCACATCCTCCCCGATATGACCCTCCAAAAGAGTACTGAGGGCCTTGAGCGGCTCCTCCGCTTCTCTTATCTTTTCAAACATTTCCAGATACGCTCCGGAGACTTCCTGACCGTAGCCGATCTCCGAAAGCTCGCGGGAAACGCCTTCCGCGCCTATCTTGTCCATCTTGTCAAGGATGATAAAGACCTTGTCGCAGTCCTCATCTCTCACGCCTGCCGCCGAAGCCATAGCGCGCAGTATGCGGCGGTCGTTGATATGGACCGTAAAGCCCTTGAAGCCTATGCGTCCGAGCAGCGTACTCGTAGCCAGGATCAGTTCTATTTCCGCCAGATTTCCGCTCTCGCCGATGATATCGATATCGCACTGATAAAACTCGCGGAAGCGCCCTCTCTGAGGTCTGTCCGCCCTGAATACCGGACCAATCTGCAGCGCCTTGAAGGGCCTGGGCAGATCGTTTGCGTTGTTTGCGTAGTAGCGTACCAGCGGAACGGTCAGATCATATCTCAGACCGGAATCCGCAAGATCCTCCTCGCTTGCCCCGTCAAACGGACGGAACTTTTCTCCGCGCTTCATTACCTTGAAGATCAGCTTTTCGTTATCTCCGCCCTGCTTGCTGAGAAGATTCGGCAGACTCTCAACTACGGGGGTCTCTATCGGCGTAAAGCCAAAGCTCCTGTAGGTGTCCTTTATCAGCGCGATCAGATAGTCGCGGATACGCATCTCCCGCGGCAGGATATCCTTCATCCCGTTCACGGGTTTCTTTATAAGTGCCATGTCGGGTCCTCTCTGCTATTTGAAATTGTGAGCGTCCTCAAGGACCATCTCCTTGACCTTGAGCAGCCGCACCTTTGTGGCGTTTTCGTTTTCCTCGAGCTTCATGGAGATATATTTGATATTCTCGTCGAGCTCGGGGATCATGACGTATTCGAGAGCGTTTACGCGGCGGCGGGTCTTTTCGATCTCCTCCGCCAGAAGCTGCATCGTCTTTTCTACCTGGGCAAGCTGCAGCATATCCGTAAATACCTCGGAAAGCTGCCCGATCGCATCGTCGAGCTCTCCCGAAGTCTGAGCGAAGCCGTAGGGATATATCTCGGAGGGATCGCTGCTGCGGGTCCGGAAAGTATACAGCGGCACGTTCACGCTCATGATATTTTTGAAGCTCATTTCCAGCGACGCGCTCTGCCTCGGATAGAGAAGCGCCTGTTCAAGCATCGCGGGTGACATTATGGAGCTGGCTACCTGCATGGATGCGAAAGCCTTTGTCAGACCTTCCTCCACTCGGATACGCAGCGCCTTGTTCTGCCTTATGATATCCATGAACTGACGCATAAGCTCGTCGCGCTTGTCCTTAAGGAGCTTGTGGCCCCTGACGGCGGTGCGGCGGCGCGCCTTTAACTGGTTGAGCACCATTCTTGTGGGTGTTATACCTGTCTTTGCCATTATCCTACCTCATATGGAGTCCGAGCAGGCTCAGTCTCCGGTCTTTGGCATATATTTCTCGATATACTCGGGCTTGATACGCTTGAGCTCGCGGCGGGGAAGTATCGAGAGCAGCTCCCATCCCAGATCAAGTGTCTCCTCGATGGTGCGGTTGGTCTCATTTCCCTGATTGACATAGCGGTTTTCAAACTCCTCGGCAAACTTCGCAAAGAGCTTGTCGTCATCCGAGAGCGCTGCCTCGCCGAGGATCGTCATCAGCTCCTTGGCGTCTTTTCCTCTGCTGTACGCAGCAAAGAGCTGGTTCATCGTACCGGAATGGTCCTCGCGGGTCTTTCCGGCGCCTATACCCTTGTCCTTGAGTCGGCTGAGCGAAGGAAGCACGTCGACCGGAGGTACCAGGCCCTTGCGGAAAAGATCGCGGCTGAGGATGATCTGTCCCTCGGTAATATATCCGGTAAGGTCGGGGATAGGATGGGTCTTGTCATCCTCGGGCATGGTAAGGATCGGGATCATGGTGATGGAACCGTCTCTGCCCTGACGGCGGCCCGCTCTCTCGTACATCGTCGCAAGGTCGGTGTAAAGATATCCGGGATATCCGCGACGTCCGGGAACCTCTTTCTTTGCGGCTGAGATCTCGCGCAGAGCCTCGGCATAGTTTGTGATATCGGTCATTATGACCAGCACCTGCATGCCCTTTTCAAAGGCCAGATACTCTGCGGCGGTCAGCGCCATACGCGGCGTGGATATACGCTCTACGGCGGGGTCGTTGGCCAGATTTGAAAAGACGACTGTCCTCTCTATGGCGCCGGACCTGCGGAACTCTCTGATAAAATATTCCGACTCCTCAAATGTGATTCCGATAGCCGCAAATACGACGGCGAAGGACTCGTTGTCCCCGAGAACGCGCGCCTGACGGGCTATCTGTGCGGCAAGTGCCGCATGGGGAAGACCGGAGCCCGAAAAGATCGGAAGCTTCTGTCCGCGAACGAGAGTATTGAGGCCGTCTATGGTGGAAACGCCTGTCTGGATAAACTCAGCGGGGTACATACGCGCCGCAGGATTCATGGGCAGGCCGTTGATATCCATAAAGGCCTCGGGAAGGATCTCCGGGCCCCCGTCTATCGGATTGCCCATGCCGTTAAATACGCGGCCGAGCATATCCTCCGAGACTGCCAGCTGCTGGGGATGTCCCAGGAAGCGGACCTTTGTCTGAGCGAGGTTTATACCCTGAGCTGATTCAAAAAGCTGCACTACCGCGCGGTTTCCGTCCACCTCAAGGACCTTGCAGCGGCGTACCTCGCCGTTGGGAAGCTCCAGCTCGCCGAGCTCGTCATAGGTGACTCCCTCGACATTGTCAACGATCATAAGCGGGCTGACGATCTCTTTGATTGTCCTGTATTCCTTGATCATTATCTGTCGCTCCCTTCTTCTACTACTGCCGCGATCTCGGCCTTCATATTTGCCTCGATTCCATCGTATACCGGATCAAAATTCTCCGGATCGGCCATCTTCGCGCGGCCTATGTCCTCACGGCTCCTGATCACAAAGAGCTTTTCTATATTTATATCCTTTTCGAGAGCATCTCTGCAGAGCATCTCGTATTTTATGATCAGATCCAGCAGCCTGAACTGCTTTTTGTACGAGGAATAAGCATCCTCTGCCACAAAAGCGTTCTGCTGAAGGAAGTCCTCACGGATCATCTTTGCCACTTCCATCGTAAGGCGGTCCTTAGGTGAAAGCGCGTCCTGTCCGACAAGCCTGACGATTTCCTGAAGCTCGCTCTCCTCCTGAAGAAGACTCATGGCGCGGGTCCTGTTTTTCATATAGGTCTCGCCGAACTGCTCGGTATACCAGGGTCCGAGATTGTCCAGGTAAAGCGAATATGAGGTCAGCCAGTTGATAGCGGGAAAATGTCTCGCATAGGCAAGGCTGGAATCCAGAGCCCAGAAGACCTTGACTATACG
>CAMOQY010000100.1 GCA_946623295.1 uncultured Lachnospiraceae bacterium
AAGCTTATAGGGCGCGAGCATTATTATATGACACACGTGTCGGAAGAAAAGCCGGAGGAGATCCTTCAGGAATTTGTAAAGCAGTTTTATGCGGGAACGCCTTTCCTGCCGCGGGAGCTGTTTCTTGAGACGGAGCCCGAAGAAGCCGAACTCATCGGCAGCTGGCTTACGGGCAAGGCCGGCCACAAGGTCAGTCTGATCGTGCCGCAGCGCGGGGACAAGCACAGGCTCATGCAGCTTGCTTCAGACAACGCCAAGATCCTTCTTTCAAAATCCAAGGAGGAGGAAAAGCGCAAGGAAGCACGTACTATCGGCGCCGTGCGCGAGCTGGGCGACATCCTCGGAATACCGGGACTGCGCCGTATCGAAGCATACGATATTTCAAATATAAGCGGATTTCAGTCTGTCGGCTCCATGGTGGTTTTTGAAAACGGCGAGCCGAGAAAGAACGCATACAGAAAATTCAGGATAAAGAGCGTAGAGGGACCGAACGATTATGCGTCGCTCTACGAGGTCATATACAGACGTTTCGCGCACGGCCTCGAGGAGATGAGATTGCTTGGACAGACGGATCTGCCCGGAGAAAAGCAGGCCGGAATTGCCGGATCGGACGATACCCGCGCAGCTGCCGCACCCGAAAACCGCCGCACGAATGGGTTTTCTGTTTTCCCGGACGTTATACTTATGGACGGAGGCAAGGGCCAGGTGCATGTGGCGCAGGAAGCTCTGGCAGCGCTTGGCGTGGATATCCCGGTCTGCGGCATGGTCAAAGACGACAACCACCGCACCCGCGGTCTGTATTACAATGACGTGGAGCTGCCGATCGACCGGCACGGCGAGCTTTTCCATATGATCACGCGGATCCAGGACGAGGCTCACCGCTTTGCGATCACTTTCCACCGCTCGCTGCGCGGCAAAGATCAGGTCCATTCGATCCTTGACGATATCGACGGTATCGGTCCGGCCCGCCGCAAGGCGCTGATGCGGACTTTCCCCTCGCTTGAGCAGATAAAAGCCGCTACCGTGGACGAGCTGTCAGCCATCCCCGAGATGAACCGCCCCGCCGCGCGCGTGGTCTACGCATTCTTCCATGACGGAGAGATAGTAGAGTAGGTTATTCCAGCACTTTGCGGATGTTTTGCACTGATCCGCGTACGACATATCCGTCGGCGCCGTCGCAGTAGTCCTGTACGTGACGGATCTGATAGCGCCCGACCTCGTAGCCTCCGCGGCAGATGGCGTCGTATGTCACAAAGTATCCTTCGCTGCCGTTTGTGCAGGCGAGGGAGAGCACTTCTTTGTCTTCTATGATGCGGTCGATCCGAAGGCCGACCTCGGAGAACATTTCAAAGGGAAAAGAAACGAATACTATATCGCCGAGTGCGATTATCCTTTGGCGCAGCACGTGCTCTTTGAGCTCGGGCTCGCCTTTTTTATATGATTCGATTATTTTTCTGAAATGTGCGGCGGTCTTTACCGCGGTGCGGCCGGCCGCGTCCTTTACAAGCTCATACTGAGCCTCCGCCTCCCGCAGAGGGATACGCTGCTTTACCGGGATACACAGATCGCAGGCTGCGGCACATAGCTTTTCGTCTCCGTAGCTGTCTATACGCTGCTGAATCCTGATCGCATCGCGCGCGGCCAGAGCACCGTGTTCATAGACAAAACTCAGGTCGCCGGTAGTCTTTCCATTGGAAAGCCTCGGCCCCACGTCGCCTTCCGGTCCGTTAAAAAAGGCCGTGATGCCGCCCGTCGTTCTCTCAAGCGCGTCGATCATGACGCCCGCCCAGTCTCGGGAGATCTCGTGATTCTTGCCCGCGGCGGTGCAGTGCGCCCCGTAGTGGATCATGTTTGCGAGGATAGTTCCGTCTTCCCTCATGAATGAGAGCACGGTCATCTTAGGATTGAAGCATCCCCACGGATTCTGTCCCAGGATAACTCTGTCGTCCTCCGTCAGCTCGCGGCGGTTTATACCGATGAAACTGTCGGCACGTTTTGCGCCCATCCTGACAGGCTGCGCCGCGCCCACAGCTTCCTCCGCTGCGGAAAACAGCGCGGGGATGAGAACGCTGTCAACATATTCTTTATCGTAATCCTCACTGACAGTATCGGGTCCGGAGTGTGTATGGGTCGCGCAGAGCATACAGCAGCCGGACGGCACTCCAAAGCGCTCTTCCAGCCTGTCGATCAGACCCTCCGCGAGTTTTGTGTTTATCAGGCACAGAGTCATGCTTACCATGAGCGCTTTTGTGCTTCCCTGCTCAAAATAAAAGGCGGTGAGCGTCAGATCGTCGTTGATGCACTCTGAGATCACGCCCTTGCCGTAACCGTAGAGTTCTCCGCCAATGCAGGGCGTGATGATCTTACGGCTGACGCCGAGTTTCAGTTTGTACATAAGGCACCTCCGTATCGGTATTATAGCACTTTTCACAGAGCGGAGGGATATCCAAAGGAAAGGAATACGTATTAAAGCAACGCCGCATTACCGGTTTTGACCCGGGTGAGCGCGGCGCCGCGGATATCCGCATAGAAGTTGGCGCGGAATCTTGAATAAAAGTCAGTTTGCCCATATAATTAAAAGGATTTAACCTGCAAGGAGAATACTATGGACGAGAGGATCACTGTAGAGCAGATCGCGCGCGAAATGAAGCTGGAGGACCTCACTCCCGAGGTCAGCGCTGATATAGAGATCATTGACAGCGACATCAACAGGCCCGCGCTGCAGCTGGCGGGTTTTTATGACTATTTCAACAGCCGCCGCGTGCAGATAGTCGGAAATGTTGAAAACGCCTACCTCGAATCGCTTGGGGCGGAGGCTGCGCATGAAAAACTCGAGACGTTGTTTTCGCGGGGGATACCGTGTCTTATCTATTGCCGCCGTCATCGCCCGGATGATTATACGGTCGGGCTTGCGGTAAAGCACGGCGTGAACCTCTACGTGACCGACGAGCGCACCAGCGAGATGTCTGAAAAAATCATCCACTATCTGAAAAAACGCATGGCTCCGAGTATTACGATCCACGGTGTTCTGATCGACGTGTTCGGCGAAGGCGTCCTGATCACCGGCGAAAGCGGTATAGGCAAAAGCGAAGCCGCGCTGGAGCTGATAAAGCGCGGGCACAGGCTTGTGGCGGACGACGCGGTCGAAATACGCAAATACGATGACGAAACTCTGATAGGCAGCGCGCCTGAAATAACAAAGGATTTTATTGAGCTGCGCGGTGTCGGAGTGATCGATGTCAAGTCGCTTTTCGGCCTGGAATGCGTAAAAAACGAGCAGCAGATCGATTTTGTCATCCACGTTGAGGACTGGAACAAAGAAAAAGAGTACGACCGGCTCGGCAATGGCGATGAGTATATTAATTATCTGGGAAACAGAGTTACAAAGTACTCGCTGCCGCTGAGGCCCGGCCGCAACCTCGCCGTGATAGTTGAGGCCGTTGCGGTCAACTACAGGCAGCGCTCACTCGGCTATAATGCGGTGGACGAGCTGTACCGCCGCGTGCAGGCCAACCTCGCAAAGAATCAGGCTAAAATATGATCTCGTGAGCAAAAGAGATCCGGATTTAAAGACAGGAGCGCAGGCAAGCGAAAAGACATGATGTTGACTGCCGGTGATCTGAAAAAAATCGCGCCCGGCGCGATAATAAAAGAAAACGAACCAATGTCGGAGCATACCACGTTTAAGGTGGGAGGCCCCGCCAGGATATTCGTCATGCCGACCGGCGAGACAGAGGTCGAGCTGCTGACGCGCGCCTGCCGCAAGGCGCATGAGGCTTTTGAAGTCATCGGGCGCGGCAGCAATCTGCTCGTAAGCGACCGGGGATATAACGGTGTGATCATCTGCATCGGAGAGGGATTCGGCCGCATCATCACGATGAAGGAAGGTATCGAGGCGGAGGCCGGCGCGGGCCTTATCGCGGTCAGCACGGCTGCCAGAAAAGCATCCTTTACAGGCCTTGAATTTGCCTGCGGCATCCCGGGAAGTCTCGGCGGCGCGATCGCAATGAACGCAGGAGCTTACGGCGGCGAGATGAAGGATGTCGTGAAGTGGGTGAAGGTCCTGGACCGGGAAGGCCGCATCCGCCAGATCCCGGGAAGCGCGATGAATTTCCGTTACCGCGGAAGCAGGGTATTTGATGAGGGTATGATCGTACTTTCCGCGTTTCTTGATCTTTTCCACGGCAACAAAAAAGAAATAGAACTGCGCGTGAACGAGCTTCTGGCTGCGCGCCGTGAAAAACAGCCTCTGGAATACCCCAGCGCCGGCAGCACATTCAAACGGCCTGAGGGATATTACGCGGGCGCGCTGATAGAGCAGGCAGGACTGAAGGGCTTTACCGTCGGAGGCGCGCAGGTTTCCGAAAAGCACGCAGGCTTTGTGATAAACCGCGGCGGCGCGAGCGCTGATGACATCATGCGGCTCTGCCGCGCCGTGCAGGAACGGGTGTACGAAAACTCCGGCGTCAGACTTGAGATGGAAGTCAGAACGCTTGGCGAATTTGATTGACGGGAGCGCTCCGTCATAGAGCAAAATGCTTTAAAGCGGCGTAGCTGCTGAGACGCATGCAGACTGCATAGCGGCGGATCGAACGAAACACGGTCGGGCTCGGAGCGACGGAGCTGCTGACTCGGATTTATAAGAAATACGATATGTCTTTTTCAGGAGATGTAAAAAAAGAACTGGAAGAAAGAGCGCGCCGCGCACACGATAGCGATCATGTGAGCGCCGGTCTGATCGGAGCCGCGCCCGAGACCCCTGCAGGACAGAAAGCCTGGCTGCGGGGCGTTTTTCTGTGCTGCGGAAGCATCAGCGATCCTCAAAAATCCTACCATCTGGACATGACGCTTGACGATATGCAACAGGCTGAGGCGGTAAGGGATGTGATGCAGGGCTTTGGCATAGAAGCGCGTATTTCGTCCAGAAAAGGAAAATCCGTAGTATATCTTAAGGACGGAGACGGCATTGCGGATATGCTGGGGCTGCTTGGAGCGACAAAGGCGCTGCTCGAGATGGAAAACGTCCGCGTCCTGCGCGATATCAGCGGAAGCGTGAACCGGCAGGTGAACTGCGAGACCGCCAACCTGAAAAAAACCGTCGATGCGGGGATGGAGCAGATCCGTCAGATCGAGCTGATAAAGAAAAACAAACGCTTTTCCTCTCTGCCTGAGGATCTGAAAAAAACCGCCGAGCTCCGGCTTGCAAACCCGGACCTGACGATAGCTCAGATCGGTCAGCTTCTGGAGCCGCCTATCGGAAAGTCGGGCATCTACCATCGCTTTGAGCGGATCAGGCAGATAGCTGAGGAGCTCGGGAAATAGATTGCCGTATCAGTGAAAAGCTCACCCCTTGACCCGGGGTGAGCTTCTTTTATCTGTGGAAGAGCTTTTTGGTCTGGTGTTTCGGCTCGCAGGTCAGGTGGATCCCAAGCTTGCGGAAGGTATTGATATCTACCTGGGAAAGCATGACGGTGGAATGCGCCTCGCAGTCTCTGAGCTTTTCAAGCTGCTGCATGGCTGTCTCGGCTACGGGATCTGTGACCGCGCAGATCGAAAGCGCGATCAGAACCTCGTCGGTGTGCATGCGCGGGTTGTGGTTTCCGAGATGATTGACCTTGAGATCCATAATCGGCTCTATGACTTCGGGCGACATGAGAAGCTTTTCGTCAGGAATGCCGCCGAGCACCTTTAAAGCGTTTAGCAGCATGGCCGAAGCCGCGCCGAGCAGAGGAGAGGTCTTTCCGGTGACGATCTGGCCGTCCCCGAGCTCTATAGCCATAGCCGGGGCGTGGGTCGCCTCCTCCTTTGCCAGAGCCGCGGCAATGACAGGACGGTACTCGA
>CAMOQY010000101.1 GCA_946623295.1 uncultured Lachnospiraceae bacterium
CGGATCGTCCGGCTACGAGGAAGCGGCCGTGCAGGGGCTTATAGCGGGGATCAACGCCGCAAGAAGCATAAAGGGCCTGGAAAGCGTAGTTCTGGACCGCTCGCAGGCATATATAGGCGTCCTGATCGACGACCTTGTAACAAAAGAAAACCGCGAGCCGTACCGGATGATGACTTCGCGGGCCGAGTACAGGCTGCTGCTGAGACAGGACAACGCGGACCTGCGGCTCACGGATATCGGCCATGAGATAGGCCTTATAAGTGATGAGCGTTACGCAAGATTCTGCAAAAAACGCGTGCTTATTGACCGTGAGATCGAGCGCGTGAGCCACAGCTATGTCGGCGTCAGAAGCGAGGTACAGGAACTGCTGGAAAAATACGGCTCAACGCCGCTTGTGAGCGGAATCGCCCTCGCAGAGCTTATCCGCAGGCCGGAGCTTGGCTATGAGAGACTGGCGCCGATAGACAAAGACCGCCCGCAGCTGCCTGCCGATGTAAGGGAACAGGTCGAAATATCCGTCAAATACGAGGGATATATAAAACGCCAGATGGTGCAGGTGGAGCAGTTTAAAAAGCTGGAGAGCCGCAGACTGCCCGAGAATATAGATTACAGCAGCGTACAGAGCCTTCGGAAGGAGGCGGTACAGAAGCTTGAGTCCATAAGACCGGCATCCATAGGACAGGCATCCCGGATATCCGGAGTGTCCCCCGCGGATATAGCCGTACTGCTCGTATATCTCGAAAGATATGAAAAGGAAAGGCAGGGTTGAAATGGAAAGGGCCGGATATATTTCAGAAAGATTCTCCAAAGCCGGAATAGAGCTCAAAAAGGAGCAGGCTGCAGCCTTTGACAGGTATGCGGCCATGCTCGTCGAACGCAATAAAAGCGTGAATCTTACGGCGATCACTGAATTTGAGGATATCGTAACAAAACATTTCCTGGACAGCGTGCTTTTGCTTGCGGATAATGTTTCACGTGAAACATTTCTCCGCGCCGGTCACGCAGGGACGGATGTTTCACGTGAAACATCGCCTGTTAAACTTGTTGACGTTGGGACCGGAGCCGGTTTTCCGGGAATCCCGCTTAGGATCGTCTGCCCGCGGATCGAGCTGACTCTCATCGACGCGCTTGAAAAGAGAGTGCGTTTTCTCGCCGAGACCGTATCGGAGCTCGGATGCGCCGAAACCAGACTCGTCCATTCGCGCGCGGAGGATGCGGCCAGAGACGTCACGCTCAGGGAAGCTTTTGATGTGTGCGTTTCCAGAGCGGTAGCCCCTTTGCCGGTGCTCTGTGAATACTGCCTGCCTTTTGTCAGGGTGGGCGGTGCATTTTTTGCATACAAGTCTTTGGACTGCGACCAGGAGATCAGGGACGCCTCGGCTGCGATCCGCCTGCTCGGAGGAAAACTCGAGGCGGTAAGGGAACTGAGACTCCCCGGGACGGACATCACAAGAAGGATCCTCATTATCACAAAAATATCTCCCACTCCCGACAGATATCCGAGAAGGGCCGGGAAGCCTGAAAAATCGCCGCTTTAACGGGAGCGCAATATGAGAAGAGCCGGAACCCCAGAAAAAAACACTGCTTTAACGCGTGTGCAATATGAGAAGGGCCGGGAAGCCTGAAAAATCGCCGCTTTAACGCGTGTGCAATATAAGGAGAGCCTGGAACCCCGAAAAAACACTGCTTTAACGCGTGCAGAAGCTCGAGAAATGGCGCGTTTTCCGCGGCATGCGGCATACGTCGCAGCGGACAAAAAACACTCATCCAAAATAATGTTTCACGTGAAACATTATCGTGATATAATCTTTCTGCCGGAAGCGAAGCGCGGCCAAGGGCCGTCCCGTCACCGGGACGGGAAGCCGCATTCCCGCAAAGTGCCGGCAGCGGCGCGGGCGGAAAGCCCCTTTTATCACAGAAACGGGAAGCAGTATGCCCGTGAGAAGCCGGTTTGAGATGAAACAGAACAAAAGGAGTACAGATGGCAAGGATAATAGCCGTAGCTAATCAGAAAGGCGGAGTCGGAAAGACAACGACGGCAGTAAATCTGTCGGCCGCGCTGGCTTCCGCCGGGAAAAAAGTGCTGGCGATAGATATAGACCCGCAGGGAAATATGACCAGCGGCCTCGGCATAGATAAAGACAGTGTTGAACGCAGCGTATATGAGCTGCTTATAGGCGAGTGCGACGCCGATGAAGCCATAACGGGCACGATATGCCAGTGTCTGGATCTGATCCCGGCGCAGGTCTCGCTTGCGGGCGCCGAAGTGGAGCTGCTTGATGCGCAGGGACGCGAATATCTCCTGCGCGACAGACTTAAGGAGGTTGCCGGGAGATATGATTACATCATTATTGACTGCCCTCCCGCCCTCAGCATGCTTACCATAAACGCTCTGACGACGGCAGAAGGTGTCCTTGTGCCGATACAGTGCGAATTTTACGCCCTTGAGGGACTGGCACAGCTTTTGTATACGATAAATCTGGTCCGCGACCGTCTGAACAAGGAGCTTCATGTCAGGGGCGTGGTCTTTACGATGTACGATTCGCGCACAAATCTTTCGGCCGACGTCGTGGACAACGTGCGCAGCAATCTTGATCAGCATATATACCGCACCGTAATACCGAGAAACGTCCGGCTGGCGGAGGCTCCGAGCCACGGCCTGCCGATAAATCTCTACGATCCCAGATCCACAGGCGCCGAGAGCTACAAGCGTCTTGCGGAGGAGATCATCGCGGAAGACAGAAAAGGAGGCAGATAAGATGGCAAAGCATTCGGGCCTTGGAAAGGGCCTTGACTCTCTGATCTCAAAGAAATACAGCGAAAAGAGCGCACAGACAGAAAAAAAGGCCGCTGAAAGTGAAACCGGAAAAGAGACTCTTGTAAAAATAGAGCTGATCACTCCCAACCGTGAACAGCCCAGAAAGACTTTTGACGCTGAAGCGCTTGCCGAGCTGACGGAGTCCATTAAGCAGCACGGAGTGATCCAGCCGCTGATAGTCGTAAAAAAGGGCAAGGGCTACGAGATCATTGCCGGCGAGCGCCGCTACCGCGCCGCAAAGCAGGCGGGGCTTAAGGAACTGCCTGTGATCGTCCGCGAGTATACCGAGAAGGAAAAGAGCGAGATCGCGCTGATCGAGAATATCCAGCGCGAGGATCTGAATCCCATAGAGGAAGCCCGCGCCTATGAAAAGCTGATAAATGATCACGGATTGCGCCAGGAGGATCTTGCGGAGAGGATCTCCAAGAGCCGAAGCGCCATTACAAACCGTCTCAGGCTGCTCAAGCTTCCCGAAAAAGTCAGGCAGATGGTGATAGAAGGCAGTCTCAGCGAGGGTCATGCGAGAGCGCTGCTTGGAGCAACGGGAGCCAAAAGACAGGAGCAGCTTGCCGCGATCGTGGTTGCAAGGGGGCTGAGCGTGCGCGAGACAGAAGCTCTTATCAAGAGAGGCGCAGCAAAAAAGAAAGTTAGTTCGGTAAAAACCCCGGATGATGAGCTCTACGCAAGGCTCGAGGATGATCTTAAGCAGATCATGAGTACAAAAGTTACCATAAAAAGAGAGCGCGACGAGCGCGGACGGATAGTTATCGAGTATTATTCGCTCGATGAGCTCGACCGCCTTACCGAGCTGTTTAAAAAGGGCAGAGAGGACTGAATATGACCGCTATACTTGATTCCTGGGGAGTAAACCGGGATTTGCTCATACTCTTTTTCGGGATAATCATTCTGGCGCTGGCTGTCGTCTGTGCCATCATGATCGTCACGACGAGAAAACTGTACAAGCGTTACGACTATTTTATGCGCGGGAAGGACGCGGAGTCCATGGAGGACATGGTCCGGGAGACGCATACAAAGATGTTTTCGCTGCAGGATCAGGAGATGGAGAACCGCGACCGCATCAAGCGGCTGCAGTTCGGCGTCAATCAGGCCTACCAGAAGACAGGTATCGTACACTACAACGCCTTTGAGGGCATGGGCGGCCAGTCGAGCTTTGTGCTGGCGCTTCTGGACAGCAGAAACAACGGTTTTCTGCTTAACGCCATGCACAGCCGCACTTCCTGCTACACCTATATCAAGGAAATAAAAGAGGGAAAGCCGGATACGACGCTGGGAGCCGAGGAACAGCAGGCGCTGGATATTGCGCTTTCCAAATAAAGAAGTTTGCGAACGCGTATACAGAGGACGCCGAAGGGGAGAGAACAGACGATATTATGGTTCCCGTTCATAATTTGTTCATAATTTATTAAAGAAAGGTTTACCTGAAAATCATTCTTTCTTCAATTGTCTGCGATACTATACTATCGTAAACAGAAGCAAACTTTTTCATAATTGAAGAGTCTTAAATGACTCCCCTCCCTTTTTGATAAGCCCCGCGGAAACGCGGGGTGATTTCATATTTGCGGCTTTTGCCGGACACCGGAGCGCTCCTTGGCGGCGTTTTCGCGCAAACACCGGACACCGGAGCGTTCTTTGGCGGCTTTTTCGCGCAAACAGAGGGGTTTTTGGCCTTGGCAGCTTTTCGACATTGCATTTCCGCTGCTGTGCCGATATATTATAGGAGACAGTTTTTGTAAAATAAAAAGGAGCCGCAATGAAAAAAATAGAATTTGACGAGAAATACTGCGTAGAGACTTTTAAAAAGCTGGTTAGCGTGGACAGCACCACTGGGCAGTACGAGGAGATCCAGCAGCTGATCTGCGATTATTGCGACGAGCTGGGGTACAGCTATCACGTCACTCACAAGGGCGGGGTCATTGCAGATCTGGGCGGAGAGGGAAGGCCTCTGACGGTGAGCGCCCATCTGGACGATATCGGACTTATGGTGAGAAAGGTAAATGCCGACGGTACGCTCAACGTGTGTCCGGTCGGCGGACTCTATCCGTTTTACTGCGTGACGGAAAACGTCCGTGTATATACGCGCGGCGGGAGTGTTTATACGGGGTGCATCTGCCGCACGCCCAATTCCATACACGTGACGGAGGAGGAGCTTCGCAGCGTGCTTCCGGATTTCCGCACAAACGTGTGCGTTGTCCTCGATGAGGATGTAAAGAGCGCCGAAGATACGGCAAAGCTGGGGATCACGACCGGTGATATGATCGCGCTCGACGCCCGCCCCGTTTTTGCAGGAGGTTACATAAAATCGCGTTTTATAGATGACAAAGCTGCCGCGGCGATCGCGCTTACAGCGATGAAAGCGATCAGGGAGAACGGCATTCAGCTACCGCGCAAGGTCTACATGTATTTTGCCGTATATGAGGAGATCGGACACGGCACGTCATGGCTCCCGGAGGACACGGAGGACATGCTGGCCATCGATATTGCGCCGACGGGACCGGATCAGACATCAGACGAGCGCAAGGCTACGATATTTGCCAAGGATTCCCGCTTCCCTTATCACTGGGGGATGACGAACGAACTGAGGGAATGCGCGATCGAGGCGGGCGTGGACTATGTGATGGATATCTTTACACCGCACTACGGGACGGACTGCGATACGAGCATCGTCGCGGGATATGATATCAGGCACGCTGCCATCGGTTTCGGCACGGCAAACAGCCACGGATATGAGCGGACTCACGTCGACGGGCTGAGAAACACCTACGATCTGCTGATGGCGTACCTTGTGAAGGGATAAGCGCAAGGCTTGTATTTCCCGCTGAAATCACTATAATTAGAGTAGTTTGCGATCGAAACGGAGAATAATATGTTTTGTCCAAAATGTGCAGAAGAGCTTAAAGACGGTGAAAAGGTCTGCCCGAAGTGCGGACTTGTAATACCTGATGACCCCGCGGACCAGGCTGAGCAGCTTGCGGAGCTGCTCGGGCTTGATGA
>CAMOQY010000102.1 GCA_946623295.1 uncultured Lachnospiraceae bacterium
GTACACTATACGGATGAAGCCTTTGACGCAGACAGAGACGAAGTTCTCGCGTCCCTGCATACCGCAGGGGTAGCGCGGGCAGTCGAGGTAGGTTCATCGCACGATACAAGCAAGGCTGCGATAGAGCTCGCGCACAGATACAGCCATGTTTACGCCGCGGCAGGCGTGCACCCGAGCGATTGCATGGAGCTTGAGAGCATCGGCCTGTCCTGGCTGGATGAGATGGCATCCGATCCGCGGTGCGTCGCGATAGGTGAGATAGGGCTTGACTATCACTGGGACGAACCGGCGCGCGATGTCCAGAAAAAATGGTTTCGCGCCCAGCTTGAGGCTGCGATGAGACTGGACAAACCGGTCATCATCCACAGCCGGGACGCCGCTCAGGATACATATGATATCATGCGTGAGACGTGCGGTGAGAATATAAGCGCGGTCGTACACTGCTTTTCCTATGAATGGGATATGGCCCGGCGCTTTCTTGATCTGGGCTGCTATATCGGTATAGGCGGGGTCCTCACATACAAGAACGGACGCAAGCAAAAGGAGATCGTAAGCCGGATCCCCGCGGACCGTCTGCTGCTCGAGACCGATTGTCCGTACCTGCCTCCGGTGCCGCACCGCGGCGAAAGAAACAGTTCTTTGTATCTGCCGCTTGTGATCGGCGAGATGGCGTCTCTGCGCGGCGTGAGCGCCGGTGAGATCGAGCGGCTCACGTGGGAAAACGCGAACAGGTTTTACAGAATTTGATATGCAAAAAATACATGAAACTTGTAGATCCTAAAAAAACCATAGAGGTCATACAGAAACAGGATTTCAGCTTCCGCAAGCGGTTCGGTCAGAATTTTCTGATAGATATGCATGTATTGGAAAAAATCATGGATGCCGCCGCAGTGACGCGCGACGATCATGTTCTGGAGATCGGGCCGGGTATCGGAACGATGACAGAGGCTCTGGCTGAACGGGCCGGATATGTGACTGCGGTGGAGATCGACGGTGATCTGATACCGATCCTTCGGGAAAACCTCAAAGGGTATGAAAACGTGGATATCATCCACGGCGATATCCTGAAGGTGGACATAAACAAACTCGTAGAGGAGAAAAACGGCGGCAGACCCATCAAGGTCGTAGCGAATCTGCCGTATTACATTACAACGCCCATCATCATGGAGCTTCTCGAAAAGCGGGTCCCGATGATCAGCGCGACGGTAATGGTCCAGAAGGAAGTGGCGGCGAGGATGATGTCGGCGCCCGGGACAAAGGATTACGGCGCTCTTTCGCTCGCTGTGCAGTATTACTGCCGTCCGTATTACGCGGCCACCGTTCCGCCCAACTGCTTTATGCCAAGGCCTAACGTGGATTCTGCCGTGATACGGCTGGACCGGTATGATACGCCTCCCGTCAGTGTCCGAAATGAGAGACTCATGTTTGATCTGATCAGGGCAGCTTTTGAGCAGCGCCGCAAAACCCTGGTAAATGCCATAAACGGCAGCGGAAGGCTTGCCATTACAAAGGAACAGGCGGCGGAGGCCATAGCGCGCTGCGGCTTTGATCCGATGGTGAGAGGCGAGGCGCTCACACTGGAGCAGTTTGCTGCGCTTGCTGATGCCCTGGCATGACCGGAAAGGAACCGATATGAAAAAGATAACAGCTGTTTTTATAACCCTTTTGCTCGCTGTGACGCTTGCGGCATGCGGCGAGCCGGCGGATTTTTACGCAAAGGCAGTTAAAAGATATACTTCGGCCTCGGGCGCGGAGTGCAGTTTTACCGATACGACGACTTTTACCAGAGGCGGAGAGGAGACGGTTACGACTGCGTCGGGACAGATCATAATCAGCATGGGAGAGACGCGCGCCATGAGCCTTCGCGGCACCATGGCTGTGGATCCCGGGGTCGGGACGTCGATCGAATCTCCTTTTGAGGCGTACTACAGTGAAGGCAAATATTATGGCTCGATCAATTCCAACGGCGTCTGTTACGCCGCGGACTGGAGCGAGGTGCTGAGACAGTGCGGCCAGTACTTTTTTGCGGAGCTGCTGACAGAGGGCGACTTTGAGGCGATCATAGCTGAGGAAAACGCAGACGGCGGAAAGCTTCTGACGTACGTGGTATCTGCAGACAGCGCGGCTTCTGTTCCCGGACTTACTTCGGTCTGGGAGCGCTACGGGGACAGCGATGTCACTGTGAGTGCGGTACAGGGAAAGCTGACTGTAGATGAGGACGGCAGACCGGTAAAACAGCAGCTCAGTATTTCAGCCACAGTAACCGAGACGGACGGGACCAGTGTGACCATCAGCAAGGAAACCGTGACCGATATCACGCTTTTGGACGAGCCTGTGACCCCTGCCTCGCCTATAGGCGGAAGATACAGGGAAGTAAAATAAGGACCGCCTCGATCATATTTAATAACTGACAAGACCAGGTGATGGTCTTCCGGAGGGCAGATCTCAGATGCCGGACAACAGATTGGATGAGATACAAAAAAATAAACAGACGAACCGCACGCTGGACGAGATCCGTGCCGTGGAGGGCGCTGCCGCGCGTAAACGCCGGATCAGATTGCTTGCGGTTGCTGCCTTGATCATAGTTGCGGCGGCTGCCGTCTGGATCGTCACACGGCTTGAAGAGAGCAGGACATATGACTCGTACGAGGTGCTTTCATCGAGTGAGGCGGGCTCCAGGTACTGCACACGCTTCGGGAGCCTTGTGCTAAGTTACTCAGCCAACGGCATCAGCGCGACGGATATGAAGGGTGAGCGGAAATGGGATCAGGGATATACGATGACCGATCCCGTGCTCGTCAAATCCGGAGGATACGCGCTTGTATATGACCGCGGCGGCAGCGGGGTCTCGCTTTTTGACGAAAAGGGCGTTGTGACGAGCTATCAGCTTTCTTCGGAGATAGCCGCGGGCGGAGTTTCAAACTACGGGATGGGCGCTTTTATGACCCGTTCGGGGACCTCGAGCTCGGTCGTTTTTTATGACAGGAGCGGCCGCAGGCTGGATATAGAGGTAAAAAACGTGCTGGCGGAGAGCAGCGGATATCCCATCGCCATGTCGCTCTCGCCCTCAGGCACGGGCCTTGTGCTTTCGCTGACCTTCCTGGACCGCGGAAGCATTGAGACGAGAATATCATTTTTAAATTTTGACGAGGGCAAGGATAAATCGGACAGGGTGGTCGGGTTTTTTGAGTATGACGACGTTATTTTCCCTGAGATCGCCTGCCTGACAGAGCGCAGCGTCGTCGCCTTCGGTGATGACCGCGCGGTATTCTATTCGCTTTCGGATCCGGCCTCGCCGGGCATTTCACAGGAGATCATCTTTGAGGAGAAGATCAACAGTGCCGTGGCCGGAGAGGGACGCGCCGCCGTAGTGCTGCGCTCGGCAAACGGCGGATATACGCTCAAGGTCTATGACAGCACAGGCGATGAGACGCTCAGCGCCGACTTTGATTTTGAGTACACTCATATCGGCATGTCGGGAGATTATGTGATGATCTACGGCGGTGAAAAGACCCTGATCGCTACCGCAAGTCACGTAAAGTTCCTCGGAAGCTTTGACGGGATCATAAACGCCATGGTCACGACGGGAAAGAATGAATTTCTACAGTACGGTGACTTCGGCGCCCGTGTAGTGGAACTGGATTGATCCGGAGGCGGAGATGAAGCTGAAAACAAAACTTATCATAGCTTTTCTGATCGTTATCCTTATGCCCGTTCTGCTGCTCATGCTGACCGTCTGGCTGGCGCCGCACCTCGGCAGAGATGACGGGACCATCCTGACGCTGGTCATCCTGGCGCTCGCGGTCACGGCTGTTATCCTGGCTACGTGGATCTATACGAGCTTTATACGCCCCATAACAGAGCTGAGGAAGGCTGCGCGCGAGATCAGCGAGGGAAATCTGGATTATGAGCTTGACGTAAAGAGCGGCGATGAGGTCGGGGACCTGTGCAGAGATTTCGAGAATATGAGGAAGCGCCTCAAGGCGACCGCAGAGGAAAAGATGCAGATCGACGCCGATCACCGCATGCTCATCAGCAATATCTCCCACGATCTCAAGACGCCTATCACGGCTATCAAGGGATACGCCGGCGGTATTCTCGACGGCGTTGCCCAGGGGCCGGAAAAGCTCGACAAATACGTGCGGACCATCTATAACAAGGCGAATGATATGGATGCCCTTATCGATGAGCTGACGCTTTATTCAAAGATTGATACGAGCAGGATCCCGTACAATTTCCACCCTGTAGATGTGGAAGGTTTTTTCGGAGGCTATGCCGATGAGATAAAGGATGACCTGGATTCGCAGGGTATCTCGCTGACATATTACAATTACCTGACGGAGCCCGTCCGTATAGTCGGAGACGAGGAGCAGCTGCGCCGCGTCCTCAACAATATCGTCAGCAATTCCGTAAAATATATGGACAAAAAGAACGGGTTCATGGCGATCCGCATCAGAGATGCGGGTGACAGCATCCGTGTCGAGATAGAAGATAACGGCAAGGGCATAGCAAAAAAGGACCTGCCCTTTGTTTTTGAGCGTTTTTACCGCACGGACTCGAGCCGCAATTCATCTACCGGCGGCAGCGGCATCGGCCTGTCCATAGTAAAAAAGATCATAGAGGACCACGGCGGCCGCATCTGGGCGACCGGAGATCTGGGCGCAGGCACGGTCATGCATTTTGAACTGAAAAAATATCGGGAGGCAGATCATGAGCAGGATACTGATAGTTGAGGACGAGCTTTCTATCGCTGAGCTGGAAAAGGATTATCTGGAGCTGTCCGGTTTCAAGGTAGAGATATCCGGGAACGGCACGGAGGGACTTTCGCGTGCTCTGTCGGAGGATTTTGACCTTCTGATACTGGACGTTATGCTGCCCGGCGTGGATGGATTTGAGATCTGCCGCCAGGTCCGCGAGACAAAGAATATCCCCATTATCATGGTTTCGGCCAGAAAGGACGATATCGACAAAATACGCGGACTCGGACTCGGCGCGGACGATTACGTGACCAAGCCGTTCAGCCCGGGAGAGCTGATGGCCAGAGTCAAAGCGCATCTGGCCAGATATAACAGACTGGTAAACGAGGGTGCGGAAAAGAACGACGTCATCGAGATCCGCGGTCTGGTTATAGACAAAACAAGCCGCCGCGTTACGGTGAATGGAGAGGAAAAGCCTTTTACCGTAAAGGAATTCGATCTGCTCACCTTCCTCGCCGAGCATCCCAATCACGTCTATACCAAGGACGAGCTCTTTGAACAGATCTGGGGCATGGAGTCGATGGGCGATGTGGCCACCGTCACCGTTCACATCAAAAAGATCCGTGAAAAGATCGAGGCCGACACGAGCAATCCCCAGTATATCGAAACGATCTGGGGAGTCGGATACCGGTTCAAGGTGTGAGATGTATGTTAAAGTGGGCTCCGTCTCATAGGGCAACTATGTGACAGGTCGTGATTCTGTACGGAAAAGCAAATAAAATAAAGCAACGGGTCAATCTACGGGTTGGCCCGGCTGTTTTTTTCGGTAGAAATGTTCATACTTCGCCGGTATAATAGACGGCGAGAAATCGAGATTTAACAATTCCTTTCAAATCGACACTTTCAGCTTTTCGTGCCGTTCATTCCGGATTCTTCGGGTGAGATAATAATGTCACAAAACAAAGGAGGTTCCTGAAATGAACACAGACAAAACCTATGCGGAAAAGATCGCGAGCGAGTACGCTCCAAAAGAGACGAGAAAGGTCGTCGCACTGAAAAAGCTCGACAACCGCGCAAAACTCCCTGCAAACATCTTCGCCTACACGT
>CAMOQY010000103.1 GCA_946623295.1 uncultured Lachnospiraceae bacterium
TCAGTTCTCTTTCTGCGCCCCGACAGCTGACGTAAGCTCCATTATCTTCTCATACCGAAACTTATACGCCGCTCTGTTAGCTATCAGTCTTGCGGAGATCGGAACGACCTCCTCTATGACCTCCAGATCATTCTCCCTGAGCGTGTTGCCCGTCTCCACTATATCGCAGATAACTGACGAAAGCCCCAGGATGGGCGCCAGCTCGATGGAGCCGTTGAGATGGATTATATCTATATCGCGGCCTTTTTTTGCATAATACCCGGCTGTAATATTCGCAAACTTCGTCGCCACCCGCAGGGTCCTCGACGGATCGTCGATGAAGCCTTTTTTTGCGGCGATCGCCATACGGCACTTTCCGACGCCCAGATCAAGCAGCTCATATATGTCCGGCTCGTATTCCAGGAGGATATCTTTACCGGCGACACCTATATCGGCAGCGCCGCGTTCCACATAGATGGCGACGTCCGAGGGCTTTACCCAGAAATACCGCACGCCCTTTTCCGGATTTTCAAATATGAGCCTGCGTCCGCCTTCCATGACTGCCGGGCACTCGTACCCGGCTTTTTCAAACATCGCATATACCTTCTCGCCAAGTCTGCCCTTGGGCAGGGCGATGCTCAACATTTCAGACATCCAGGCCCCTCCTTTCGCCGAGCAGTTCAAGCATGTCCAGATATACGGCAAAGCCTATCGCGCCGGCGTCGCGGTCCATTCGGCGCATCATTCCGTCATACTGCCCGCCCGAGAGGATGCTCCCCGGGATCCCGTCTATAAAGCCCTTGAAGACTACTCCGTTGTAATAGCGCATATCGCTGACTACCGAAAAGTCTATTCTGAGTATATCCGCGGCTGGCGTCCCGGACAGGGATTCGAGTATGGCTCTGAATTCATCCAGCGCGCACCCTGCCCTGCTTCCGGCCAGAATCCGTTCCAGCTCGAAAAGCACATCCTCCGGCCTGCCATAGAGGGCAGCCACCTTCATCAGAGCTTCCGCTGCCTGCTTATCAGCGCCCGCCTCCCGGCAAATCGCCTCGATCTCGCTGATGTTTTTCCGGGCAGCGCCGCGAAGTACAGCCTTTTCGATCTCCGGCTTTACGCCAAGTTCATCCAGAAGAGCCTGAAGGATGCCGAGGTGCGATATATCAAGTATGCAGCTGGGCGAAAGCTTTTTCAGGCTCTGCGCAGCCAGCACGATCACCTCCCGCAGCTCATCCGTCCCGATATCTCCGATGCACTCGAGCCCCGACTGTTTTATCTCCTGAAAGCGCCTCGTCCCGCGCGATATGCGGTAGACGTTCTCGTCATAGTAGACTTTCTGCGTGCGTCCCGGCTCATCCTTTGTGTTGCGGATGATAGACAGCGTAACATCCGGCTTGAGCGCCATCAGCTTGCCGTTGGTGTCCGTAAAGGTGATGATGCTGTCGGAGATCAGAAAATCCTTGTTTCCCGCATAGAGATCGTACTCCTCAAACTTGCTCATCTTGTATTGACGGTAACCCGCGGCGGCATAAAGAGAACGCAGCATAAAAGCTGCCCTTTCCTCCGGTTTAAGGATGCTGTCATCAACAGTCATTGCTCATTCTCCTCGTATAATTATCCTTGTATGATCAATCTGCAGTCCTCACGCGAGCGGCCGGTTTGCGTCTTTTTGCTTTGTTCCCGGCAGCCGTGCTCCCTGCATGCGTTTCTTCATAAATAGATGTGTGGTGAATATATCACTTTAGCGCGCTAAAGTCAAACGGTTTTTATCGCGAAATAGCGCGAATTTTTCTTTCGCTCCCCGCTGTGTATCCTATATGAAAAAGTGGAGTTCGGGTCTTTTTTCAAAAATCATCAAAAAGACCCTAATTCCTGGGGCGGCAACCGACTCTCCACGGCGAAAAGTTAGGGCCTTTTTTCTAAAATCATTAAAAAGACCCTAATTCCCGGCGCGGCAACCGGCTCCGCAGGACGAAAAGTTAGGGTCTTTTTTCAAAAATCATCAAAAAGACCCTAATTTCAGGCAGGGCAACTGGCTCTCCATGGCAAAAAGTTAGGGTCTTTTTTCGAAAATCATCAAGAAGACCCTAATTTCAGGCAGGGCAACTGGCTCTCTACGGCGAAAAGTTAGGGTCTTTTTTCAAAAATCATTAAAAAGACCCTAACTCCGGACTTGGCACTTTCCCGTACACGTCCGGAAGTCAGGGTCTTTGTTTTTTATTCCTTAGCAGACTCCCTGCTCCTCCATGGCCTTCAGGACCTTCTCGGCAGCAGCCAGGTTCGCACCCGCGATCAGGTCGCCGCTCTTGCCATATTTTTCAGCAGCCGCAACAATACTGTCATAAATATTGGTCATGATATCGCGAAGCTTTTTGTCCACCTTCTCAAGAGTCCAGACGCCCTTTTCGGCATTCTGCGACATCTCCATGGCGGAAACGGCAACGCCGCCTGCGTTTACTGCCTTATACGGAGCAACCGTTATACCTGCTTTTTTCAGCACCTCGATGCCGTCGGGTGTGGTAGGCATGTTCGCAACCTCAATAAGGAACTTGCAGGTTCCCTCGGAGGTGATGCGCATGGCTTCCTTCATGCTTATGTCGTTCTGAGTGGCGCAAGGTACATACGCGTCGGCCTTTACGCGGCCCCAGGGCTTCTCGTTTGCGGCAAAATATACACCGTATTTATCGGCAAAATCCTTGACCTTGTTGCGGCGGGAAGCGCGCATCTCAAGCATGTAATCCACCTGGTCGGCGGTCATTCCGTCCGGAATATGCACATATCCGTCGGGTCCGGAAAGAGCTACGACCTTGCCGCCAAGCTCTACGAGCTTCTTGGCTACGCCCCAGGCAACATTGCCAAAGCCTGACAGCGCAAACTTCATACCCTCGATCTTGCAGCCCTTGTCCGCAAGAAGTTTTTCCATAAAATATACCGCGCCATAGCCGGTAGCCGTATCTCTGCCGACGATACCGCCTGAAGCAACGGGCTTACCGGAGAGGACGCCGGACTCATAAGTATTGATCAGGCGCTTGTACTGGCCGAACATATATCCGATCTCGGTGCCGCCGCAGCCAAGATCTCCGGCGGGGCAGTCCATATTCGCGCCGATGTAATGATACAGGCCCGTCATGAACGACTGGCAGAACCTCATCAGCTCACGGTCAGACTTGCCCTGAGGATCGAAATCCGAGCCGCCCTTGCCGCCGCCTATAGGCAGTCCGGTAAGAGAGTTTTTAAAAGTCTGCTCAAAAGCCAGGAATTTAAGGGTGCCAAGTGTGACCTCCGGAGAGAAACGGATACCGCCCTTGTACGGTCCGATCGCGCTGCTGTACTGGATCTTCCAGCCACGGTTAACATGGATCTTGCCCTCGTCATCCTCCCAGGGGATGCGGAATCCGATTATCTTTTCCGGCTCGACCAGACGTTCCAGGAGCGCATGAGAGCGGTATTTTTCCTCGTCCTTCTCAATGAGCGGGCGCAGCGAATCAAGTATCTCTGTGACGGTCTGGACAAACTCGGGCTCGTCAGCATCTTTCTTTCTTACGACCTCTAATACATCATCAACGTATGCCATTTTCGTATGCCTCCTTTAGCAATATGGCATATGCTACCACGTATTTTTACTTTTGTAAAGTTAAATTTATTATTTTATTATTTTGATTAAGTGTTTTTGGGTAATTATTTATTTTTTTGTTTAAAGTGACAAAAAGCCCGGAACCGCAAAAGGGTTCCGGGCATCGCATTCATGAAAATGCAGTCACCGCATATATCTTACTTTCCGGAGATCACTATGCCGTCGCTCGCCATATAGGGGAAAACACTGTCGCCGTCGCAGATCACTTCACGCGAGATTGCGCGGACGGTTTTGAAAACCGCCTCCAGATTGCCGTTGATCATCGTCTCGCTCACCGCGCCGACGATCCGGCCGTTCTCGATATAAAAGCTGTTCTTCGCTACGCCGGAGAACTCTCCGTTCGCGCCGGGCTCGCCGCCGGAGAAGCCTCCCACGATCAGGCCCCTCTCCACGCCCGCGATCATATCCGCAAGCGAGACGTCGCCGCTTTCCATCACGATCCCGGAGCCGTCGTTTTTCGTGACCGGGCGTCCGGTCTTGAGCGAAGCATACAGGCTGAGCAGATGGCTCCTGAGCACTCCCTGCTCCAGCACTGTCACGTCCTCCGCCTTGTATCCGTCATCGGTAAAATGCTGCACCGAAGCAAGTCTCGGATCACTGACCCTGAGGCTGATAGAAACCTTATCCGAGGCGACCTGCTCGCCGATACTGTCTTTCCAGCGGCTCGTGCCTTCCATGATGACGTTCCCCGACAGATAATTCTCCGCAAGCATATACACAAAGTTCGCCAGACATCCGGGCGTAAAGATCACGGTCCCCTCGAATTTGCCTTCTATCGCGGTAAGCTCGAGGCTCTTTTCCGTGTCTTCCAGCATTTTGCGCATCCCGGCCAGCTCTATGAGTGGCCTGGAAAGGTCCCGCGTATAAAATCCCGTGAAATTGATACCTGTGGTACGCTCGCCGTCATTTCCCGCAAATTCCAGCGTAACACCGTAAACCCCGTCAAAGCTCTCAAACTCCGTGCCGTTTGAGTTCTCATATATCGTATGGGTCTTCGTATGATCAGCGACCAGCATCATGATCCTGATCAGGGGATAGTCCCTCTCCACCGTCTCCAGCAGCTCGGCAAGCCGCTCATAGAACTTCTCCATATCCGCTTCGTACGGACCGTGGCGAAAGACCTCGGCGGACTGCTTTTCGGCGATGGCATTCGCGGCATCCGGCATGGCGGACTCGGCGCCGCTTACCGCATCCGCCACCGCGGTCTCTATGCCCGCGGCAGTCAGATCGTGACCCGAGGCCGTACCTTTGCGGCCGTCTATCAGCGTATTCACCGTCAGCCCGTTGTCAAACGTCGTGCGGAAAAGCGAAAACTCTCCGCCCTCGGTATTCAGCTCTTTTTTCTCGCTCTCATATATTTTATAGGAAAACTGTACAACGCCCTGTTCGGAAAGCGCGGCGCGGACCTTCCCGGATACTTCTTTGAGATCGTACATATCATATCCTCCTTCGCTGCTTAACGTCCGCCGATATTGATACGGCAGCGCATCTCGGGACCGGCCATGCCCACAGGCATGGGCTGCTTCTTGCCGCAGAAACCGCTGGACGACCAGGTGATGCTGTCCGAGACCATATCTACGGTTTTCAGCATTTCAAAAGCGATCCCGGATACCGTGGTGTCCAGCAGCGCCTTCCCGAGCTTTCCGTTCTTGATCTCGTAGCCCAGCGATACGCCGAACATGAACTCGCCAGTCAGGTCCGCCTGTCCGTTTGAGCTGTCGATCAGATAATAGCCGTCATCGATGGAGGCGATCATCTCCTCGAGCGTGCTCCCGCCGGGCATGATGCAGGTGTTGCGCATACGGATCAGCGGCTCGTCATCAAACGCCCATGCCCTCGCGTTGCCGAGCGGCTCCATGCCAAAGTGCTGTGCGCTCTCGCGGCTGTTCATGTATCCCTTCAGGATTCCCCGATCGATCAGCACCGCGTCGCGGGCAACAGTTCCTTCATCGTCCAGATACACCGGCAGCGGTGCAGTCTCTCCGAGCGCGGTATTAGCAAAATCGATCAGAGTGACCAGGTCCGAAGCGACCCTCTTGCCCAGATTCGGTCCCGCGACGCTCCCGCCGATGACGAGATCCGCCTCGACCGTATGTCCCACGGCCTCATGCGCGAGCATTCCGCCCATCATGCCGCCGAGGATGACCGTTCTCTCGCCTGCCTG
>CAMOQY010000104.1 GCA_946623295.1 uncultured Lachnospiraceae bacterium
ATATATGGCAGAGAATTCCAGATCTGAAGCCTATGCTGCCGCCGGGGTCGATATCACCGCCGGCTACAGGTCGGTAGAACTCATGAAATCCCACATCTCGCGCACCGCTACAAAGGGCGTCATGGGCGCTGTGGGCGGCTTTGGAGGGCTCTTTGAGCCTGACCTCACCGGAATGGAGCATCCCGTGCTCGTCTCCGGGACCGACGGCGTCGGCACAAAGCTTAAGATCGCTTTTCTCATGGACAAGCACGACACTGTCGGCATCGACTGCGTCGCCATGTGCGTAAACGATATCATCTGCTGCGGAGCCAGGCCGCTCTTTTTCCTGGATTACATCGCCTGCGGGAAAAACATCCCCGAACGTATAGCGGATATAGTAAAGGGCGTGTGCGACGGCTGCGTGGAAGCAGGCGCCGCGCTGATAGGCGGCGAGACCGCTGAAATGCCGGGCTTTTATCCGGAGGATGAATATGACCTCGCGGGTTATTGCACCGGGATCGTGGACCGCGGCCATATTATCGACAATACGGCCATGCGGCCCGGCGATACCGTCATCGCGCTGCCTTCGAGCGGAGTGCACAGCAACGGCTTCTCGCTCGTGCGCAAGGTCTTTGACGTGGAGAACTCCGACATCAAATCTCCTCTCCCCTCACTCGGCGGAAAATCTATAGGCGAATGCCTGCTGACTCCCACCAGGATCTATGTAAAGAGCGTCCTCGCTCTCCTTGGCGAAGTCAGCGTGCGCGGCATCTCGCACATCACGGGAGGAGGTTTTTATGAAAACATCCCCCGCAGCATCCCCGACGGGCTCGGAGCAATGATCGACCGCTCCGCCGTGCGCGTGCTGCCTGTTTTCGATGAGATCGCGCGCAGGGGCGGCATAAGCGAGCGTGACATGTTCAACACCTTTAATATGGGCGTGGGAATGAGCATCACCGTCCCGGCGGAGCGCGCCGCGGACGCGCTTGCGATCCTCCGTGAAAACGGCGAGGATCCGTATATTATCGGCGAGATCGCGGAATCTGACACAAAGATCACGATCCGCTGACCACTGGAGAAAAGATGAACGATAAAAACAGCAAGAGCACCCGCGCCGGTCACACGGCAAAAAGCTCCGCGGCCCGAAAAACCGCTGAAAAACAGGGCGGCGCGCGCGTTGCGGTCCTCGTTTCCGGCGGAGGCACAAATCTTCAGGCCATCATTGACGCGCAGAAGTCCGGTCTGATAAAGAGCGGACATATAGCGCTTGTCGTCTCAAATGTCTCCGGGGCCTACGCTCTGACCCGTGCCCGGGAGGCTCACATCCGCAGCGTCACGCTGACCCGTAAGGAATGCGGCTCCCAGGAGGCCTTTGAGAGGGAGCTCGCAAAGCTCCTCGAAAGCGAGAGGATCGATCTCATCGTACTGGCAGGGTTTATGTCGATACTGAGCGCCGATTTTACATCGCGCTATCCCAGACGCATCATCAACGTCCACCCCGCCCTCATTCCTTCATTCTGCGGGAAGGGCTATTACGGACTTCGCGTCCATGAGGCCGCTCTTGAAAAGGGCGTAAAGGTCACGGGAGCGACGGTGCACTTTGTAAACGAGATCCCGGACGGCGGCGAGATCATTTCCCAGAAGGCCGTCCGCGTCTATCCCGGCGATACCCCCGAGCGTCTCCAGCAGCGCGTCATGCGGCAGGCCGAATGGAAGCTGCTGCCCGCCGCCGTGGAGCAGGTGAGCAGGGAGATACTGGCCGAAAGACAGTAATAACGTTTGTTTCATCCATACAGAAAGGAAGCACTATGGACATCTACAGGATCAACGATATCGAAGAGCTGATAAAGGAAAATACTTATCCCGGCAGAGGCATCGTCCTCGGCGCCACGCCGTCCGGCAAGGCGCTCGCGGCGTATTTCATCATGGGGCGCAGCGCCAATTCCCGCAACAGGATCTTTACCGAAAAAGAGGGCGAGATCTTTACCGAGCCGTTTGACGCGTCGAAAGTTCAGGATCCCAGCCTCATCATCTACGCAGCAGTGCGCAGCTTCAAAAACAATCTCATCGTAACGAACGGTGACCAGACCGATACCATATACGACGGACTTGCCGCAGGCGAAAGCTTTTCACAGGCGCTGGAAAAACGCGAATTTGAGCCTGACGCTCCAAACTACACGCCCAGGATCAGCGGCATGATCACCTTTGAAGGGGACGCCTTTAACTATCAGATGAGCATCCTCAAGAGTGCGGATGCGGCTGGAAGCGCCTGCGCCAGATACACCTTCTCCTATCCCGCCATGCCTGGACTCGGACATTTTATCCATACCTACGTCTGCAACGGAGATCCTATCCCCACATTTCAGGGCGAGCCCGAGCGCGTAGAGCTCTGCGACGATATCGATGCCTTTACGGAAAAGCTCTGGCGCGGTCTGAATGAAGATAACAAGATCTCCCTTTACGTGCGGATCACCGATCCGGCAAGCGGCAGATACGAAGAAAGACTGATCAATAAAAACGTTTAAAAAGGAGCCCTCACATGAAAGAATTTGAACTTAAATACGGCTGCAACCCCAATCAAAAGCCTGCCAGGATCTATATGCACGACGGCAGCGAGCTCCCTCTGGAGATACTCAACGGGCGTCCGGGATACATCAATTTCCTCGACGCGCTCAATTCATATCAGCTCGTAAAGGAGCTCAAAGAGGCTCTGGGAATGCCCGCGGCGACCTCCTTCAAGCACGTCAGCCCCACCTCGGCGGCAGTCGGGATCCCGCTCTCCGACCGCCTGAAAAAGGCGTGCTTTGCGGATGACGCGGACGGACTCGACGACTCGCCTCTGGCTTGCGCGTACGTCAGGGCGAGGGGGACCGACAGACTCTGCTCCTTCGGCGATTTTGTAGCGCTTTCCGACGTCTGTGACGCCGCTACGGCGCGGCTGGTAAAGCGCGAAGTCTCCGACGGCATCATCGCTCCCGGTTATACGAGCGAAGCTCTCGAGATACTCCGTTCAAAGCGCAAGGGCACGTACAACATCGTACAGATCGATCCCGACTACACCCCTGATCCCCAGGAGCACAAACAGGTCTACGGCATCACCTTCGAGCAGGGCAGAAATAATTTCAAGATCAGCCGCGAGCTCCTCTCCAATATCGTCACGGAAAATAAGGATCTGCCCGAGGAGGCGGTCCGCGATCTCATAATCTCGCTGATAACACTCAAGTATACCCAGTCCAATTCGGTCTGCTTTGCGGTGGACGGACAGGCCATCGGCGTCGGTGCAGGCCAGCAGTCCCGCATCCACTGCACGAGACTCGCCGGATCCAAGGCTGACACCTGGTTCCTGCGTCAGGCTGACAAGGTGCTCGATCTCCCCTTCAGGGACGACATCCCGAGGGCAGAGCGCGACAACGCGGTGGACGGATATATCAATCAGAATGAGGAGGATGTCTGCTCGGACGGCGTCTGGCAGAGATTCTTCACACGGAGGCCCGAGCCCTTTACCCGCGCCGAGCAGCTTGAATATCTCGCCGGATGCAGCGGCGTATCTCTCGGCTCGGATGCGTTTTTCCCCTTCAGCGACAACATCGAACGCGCGTGGCGCAGCGGTGTGAAATACGTAGCCGAGCCCGGTGGCTCCATTCGCGACGACGCGGTCATCGATGCCTGCAACAGACACGATATGGTCATGGCTTTTACCGGTATGAGGCTGTTCCACCACTAAAAGCTTCAGAATCAATCCAAGGAGAAACAATATGCGGATCATGGTCATAGGCGGCGGAGGCCGCGAGCACGCCATTATTAAAAAGCTCAAAGAGAACCCCGAGGTGCACAAGATCTACGCGCTGCCCGGCAACGGCGGCATAGCGCGCGATGCGACCTGTGTACCGATCAAGGCGACCGATATAGCCGCTATAGTTGACTTTGCGGTCAAGACCGGCGTGGACTACGCCGTAGTCGCCCCTGACGATCCGCTCGTACTCGGCGCCGTAGACGCGCTCGAGGCCGTCGGCGTCCCCTGCTTCGGGCCGAGGGCCAGCGCGGCCATTATCGAGGGCAGCAAGGTCTTTGCTAAGAATCTGATGAAAAAATACGGCATACCTACCGCAGCCTACGAGACCTTTGACGATATGGACGCCGCCCTCTCCTATCTTGAGAGCGCCCCGCTTCCTACCGTTATAAAGGCAGATGGGCTTGCGCTCGGCAAGGGCGTGACGATAGCGCATACGAAAGAAGAAGCCCGCGAAGCTGTCATTTCCGCAATGAGAGACCGGAAATTCGGCGCGAGCGGCGAAAAGATCGTCATCGAGGAATTCCTCACCGGACCGGAGGTATCGGTACTGGCCTTTACCGACGGCGACACGCTCATTCCCATGGTCTCGTCCATGGATCACAAATGCGCATACGACGGCGATACCGGGCCCAATACCGGAGGCATGGGCACTATCGCGCCCAACCCTTACTATACTCCGCAGATCGCAAGACTATGTATGGAAAGGATCTTTATGCCTACGATCCAGGCAATGAAGCTCGAAGGCAGGCCGTTTAAGGGCTGTCTGTATTTCGGACTGATGCTGACCGGCGACGGGCCGAAAGTCATAGAATACAACTGCCGTTTCGGCGATCCCGAGACTCAGGTCGTGCTGCCGCTGCTTGAAAGCGATCTGCTGACCGTCATGCAGGCCGTCACAAACGGCACGCTTGGCGATATCGAGGTGCGCTTCTCAGATAAGTGCGCCGCCTGCGTCGTCATGGCCTCAAAGGGTTATCCCCTCTCCTACGAAAAGGGTTTTGAGATAAGCATACCCGAGGAGGCCGAGGGCCACGTATATGTGGCCGGCGCCGCAAAGGAGGATGGCAGGCTCGTCACCAGCGGAGGACGCGTGCTCGGAGTGAGCGCCGTAGCGGACACGCTGCGCGAAGCCGTCGATAACGCATATAAAATAACTGAAACTATCAGCTTTGAGAACGCCTTCTACCGCCGCGATATCGGTGCAAGGGCTCTCAGGGCCGGGGAGAATTGATATGGTCTACCGGATCTTTGTGGAAAAGAAAAAGGAATACGCCGTCGAGGCCGCAAAGCTTCTCTATGACGCCGGGGAGGTCCTTGGCATCAGGGGACTGCGCGGCGTGCGCATCATCAACAGATACGATGCGGAGGATATCAGCGAGGAACTCTTTGAAAAAGCTGTCCGCACCGTTTTTTCAGAGCCCCAGGTGGATACCGCCGTTGCCGAGCCCAAGCTTGAAGGAGCGCGGGTCTTTGCCGTGGAATATCTCCCCGGGCAGTTTGATCAGCGTGCGGATTCAGCCGCCCAGTGCATACAGATCATCTCCACTCTCGCGCGTCCGACAGTCCGCTCTGCCAGAGTCTATGCGCTGTACGGCAGCCTCACCGACGCGGATGTGGACGAGATCAAGCGCTATGTCATAAATCCCGTCGAGGCCAGAGAAGCGTCGATGGAAAAGCCTCAGACCCTGAAAACCGACTACAAAGTACCCGATTCCGTAGAAACTCTCGACGGATTTACTAAAATGGACAGGGACGCGCTGGATGGCTTTGTCGCAGGTTACGGACTGGCGATGGATACCGACGACGCCCTGTTCTGCAGAGATTATTTCCGCGATGAGGAGCACCGCGACCCTACGATCACCGAGATCCGCATGATAGATACCTACTGGTCTGATCACTGCCGCCACACCACCTTCGGTACGGTTCTC
>CAMOQY010000105.1 GCA_946623295.1 uncultured Lachnospiraceae bacterium
TCCGGTCAGCGGCTTTGTCAAGATCTCACGTGCGACAGTTTCCCCCATGCATACCCCAGTTAGGGTCTTTTTTGAAAAATCCGCAAAAAGACCCTAACTTTCGACTCTGTCAGAGGCTGCGCGATAAGAAAAGTTAGGGTCTTTTTTGAAAAATTCGCAAAAAGACCCTAACTCCGAATTCAACTATGAAATTATAATGCCGCAGCACTGCCCGGGCTCTTACAGTTTAAGCACTCCGAAGGTTTCCAGCAGTCCAAGCACAAGAACGACTGCGATGATGACAGGGAGGATCCACTTCATATAGAAGAACATCCACTGCTTCACTCGCATGCCTTTGCCCGCGTTGGCCTCGGCAATAAAGTTCTCCCAGCCCCAGCCGCTCTTGCGCGTACAATAGACGACGTAGATGAGCGAGCCGATAGGCAGAGCCAATGTAGATACGAAAAAATCGAGCAGATCCATGACTCCGGTGCCCTCTCCGAGCGGCTGGAAGGCTGCCCAGTCGGTGAAACCGAAAACCACAGGCAGGCTGATTGCAAAGAGGAATGCCAGGTTGATGCCGCAGGATTTCCTTCTCCCCCAGCCAAATGCATCCATGCTCATCGCGATGCAGTTCTCAAATACCGCAAATACGGTGGAAAGCGCCGCGAATGTAAAGAACAGGAAGAACAGCGTGCCCCAGAGTCTGCCGAGTGCCATGCTGTTGAATACCTGAGGCAGCGTAACAAAGATAAGGCTGGGGCCTGCATCGGGAGTAACTCCAAAGGCAAAGCAGGCAGGGAAGATTATAAGACCGGCCATAAACGCAGCAAGCGTATCCAGTCCGATAACTCTCGCGCTCTCGCCCATGAGCGAGCGATCCTTCCCAATATATGATCCGAAAATGGCCATGGCTCCGATACCGAGCGAAAGCGTAAAGAAAGCCTGCTTCATGGCGCCGTAAACTACATTGATATTGATCTTTGAAAAATCGGGCTTCAGATAGAACAGCAGACCGGCTCCGGCGTCCTTGCTCGAAAGATCCAGATTGATCCCGTGGATCGCCAGGACGAGCATCAGGGCAAAGAGTCCAAGCATCATCCACTTGACAGCTTTTTCCAGGACCTTGCTTACATCAAAGGCGCAGACGCCCACACCCACGACCACTATGATCAGCGCATAGAGGATCATGGAAGTATTATCGCCGACAGTTGCTCCAAAAGCCGCACCGACGGCGTCATTGTCCACTCCTGCGAGAGCCGCGCCCTTATTGGAGAGATAATCCACAAAATATTTGAGCACCCAGCCCGCAACTACCACATAAAAAGCCATGAGCGCATAGTTTGCAGCCATGGAGACATAGCCGTGGATATGCCATTTCTGACCGGGTTTTTCGAGCTGCTGGTACATCTTGACCGGGCTCTTCTGGGCCGCGCGTCCGATCGCGAACTCACAGGTCATCACGGGAAGCCCCAGTATAATAAGAAAGACCAGATATACCAGTACAAAAGCAGCCCCGCCGCCCTGTCCAACCATCCACGGGAACTTCCAGACGTTCCCAAGGCCTATCGCGCACCCTGCGCTCAGAAGCAGGAATCCAAGCCTGCTCGCGAGTCTGTTTTTAGCCATTGTTTACTCTCCTCTCCAGAAAATTATGCATAAATATATCACTTAAATGAAAAAAGCGCAACAAAATCATGTGATAAAATTCATAATTATGTTATTTAACAAATAATTATGAAAGATGATGCATGTAAGCCGCCCTCGGTCGGGGTCCAAGTATGCACAAACCACCTTCAACCGGCGAGTTCGGATCTGGGAGTCGGCAAAGCTCTATCGCGCGCGCAGATATCTTTCCATCGCTTCAAGGTATTCGTCCGGCACCTCGAGATCTCCGTATCCGACGCCGATCCTGATACCAGGCTTCACTGCGCTCCCATGGTAATCGCTGCCTCCCGAGCGAAGCTTGCAGCATTCCGAGGCGATACCCTCGGCCCGCGAACGAAGATCGTCGTTAAATTCAGAATATCTCGTCTCAAGTCCGTCGGCGCCGTACTCCAGGATCATGCGGCAGACCCTCTCCGCCTCGTCGATATCCTTTCTGGATATCTGATGAAAATGCGCCACAAACGCAAGACCGCCTGCCTGATGGATCACATCCACCGCCTCCATCGGCGTGCAGGACACCTTGGGAATATAGGCGGGCTTTCCGTTTTCCATCAGCGACGTTATCGCCTCTCCCGCCGTGGCAAAATATCCCTTTTCCGCAAGAACCTTTCCGAAGTTGCCCTTTGTCATTACCTGGCCTCTGGTAAAATCGGGGAAATCATCGAAATCCACCTTATATCCCAGCTCCTGCAGGCGTTCTATCATGGCGATATTGCGGCGAAGCCTGCGCGAGACCAGCTCATTGCTGAATTTAGTCAGCGCCTCGGATGCAGGATCTATAAACAGACCGGTTATATGAGTATTGCGGCCCTCGTATTTGGCGTTTATCTCGATACCGGGGATGACGCGTATGCCCTTTTCCGGGCCAAGTCTGATCGCCTCGTCAATCCCGCGCACCGTGTCATGGTCGGTGATAGCCACAGCGTTTAACCCCGCCGCGACCGCCATATCCAGCACTTCCGCGACCGAATGTGTCCCATCCGAATTGTTTGTGTGTACATGCAGATCTATCATTTTTCGCTCCTGTTGACAAAGAACTCTCTTATTTGCGCAGCCGAAGCCTTTACCGTTCCCTGGATCATATTATCCTTTCCGCCGCCGCGGCCGTTCAGGCTCTCTCCGATGGATCTCGCAAGCGCGCGGAGATCCCCGCTATCGCTCCCGATAACGTACCCGTAGCCGTCCGTATCATTTCCGAAAAAAACAGCCTTCGCGATGCCGCTTCCCGGCGCCGTCTCATTAACAAACCTTCGCACCACGTCCCCGGAGACCGGCGGAACAATACAGAGCGATACTCCTGCGATATTCTCTCCGGAGCATTTCGCGAGATATTCCGCCTGCCAGCGCTGCACCTCATACTCCGCAGCCGCAAGCTCATCCTTGAGCTTTGACACACGCGTCCCGAGTTCTTCCCTCGGTACCGACAGCTCCTCACCGAGCTCCTGAAGCGACGCAAGCGCCATATCGTAGTCTTTTACGGCTCTGCCGCCGCACTTTATGGTAAGACGCACGCCGCCCTTGTAGTTTGCCATATCCACTATCTTGATGACGCCGATCTGCGCAGAGCTCTTTACATGCGGAGCGCAGCAGGCGCACAGGTCATACCCCGGCACCTCGACGAGCCTGACCTGCCCCTCGATGCTGATCTTGCTGCGGTATTCGATCGAAGCCTCCTCTTCCTTTGTCGGAAAAAGCGTGTTGAACGGAACATTTTTCCAGATCGCTTCATTTGACAGACGCTCGATCCGCGTCACGTCCCCGGCGGTAAGCACGCCGTTGAAGTCAAGCGTGGTCTTTTCATCCGTCAGTCTGAAACCGACGTTGTCAAATCCATACAGCTTGTGAACCAGTCCGGAAACGATGTGCTCCGCGCTGTGCTGCTGCATCCTGTCGTAGCGCAGCTCCCAGTCGATAGCTCCCTCTACCTGCGTACCGGGCGCGATAAATTCGGAAACATGGTGGTAGATGATCCCTGCTTTTTCGGTCGTGTTACTGACCGCGATCGGGCCGCCGCACCGGGTTCCCGCTGCGTTTTCATCGCCGGAGCAGCCGCAGATCCGCAGCTCTCCCCTGTCACCCTCCTGTCCGCCGCCCTCGGCAAAAAAAGCGGTGCGGTCAAGCTCGACAAGGAACTCCTCTCCCAAAGGAGTGCAGCTAACAACGACGGCCGTAAATTCCTTCATCTCGCTGTCGTCATAGTAAAGTCTGATCGTTTTTGAAAAATCCTGCTGATGCATTTTTTCTGTCACTGCGGCCGCGCTCCAGCGGCCTGTCTGATATACGGGTCGCCCGGTCTGCGGCATCCCGCCGCGTTTTCCGGTATCGACCCACCCTTTGCCAAACAATGTACATTATATCCGAACGCTGTGATTCAATCTATATAAAAATGCGAAATAAAATTACGTCCGTATTCCGGCAGTACAAATCGAATGCCGCTGTCCTGCGCTTGGCACCGGCGCGGGAAATCCTCTTGCAGCCGCATAAAAAAACTCCAGCGATTTCTCGCTGGAGCAAAAATCTGATTTTTGGATCGCCGCATCTCTGCGCGGCGGTGTAAATAAAAGTGATTCGGCTGATTACTGTCCCATCTGCTTGGCGACTTCCTCAGCGAAGTTCTCCTCGCGCTTCTCCATGCCTTCGCCGGTCTCGAAGCGGACGATCTTTTCGATCTTAAGAGACTTGTCTACGGAGGCAAGATACTGAGCTACGGTCTGCTTGCCATCCTCGGCCTTGACGTAGACCTGCTCCATGAGGCAGATATCCTTGATCTGCTTGGCAACACGTCCGTCAACCAGTCCGCAGAAGATCTTGTCGGAGGTGATCTCCTCTTTGTTCCTCATGGCGATAGCGGCTACCTGAGGCTTTGCCTCATCGGAAAGGAAGTTGAAGAGGTTGTTCAGATTGTTCTTCTGCTCCTCGTAGATAGCGGCGTCAGCGTCGGACCATGCCTTCTCAGCCAGAGCCTGATTGATAAGCTTGATCAGGATAGGCCTGGGCAGAGTCTCGGGAGTGTTCAGAGCGCTGTCGACGGTGAAATGTCTCAGCCTCTCCTGCTCCTCGGCGGAGATGTCCTCTCTGGAAACGAACTGGGGATTCATTGCTGCGACCTGCATGGCGATATTTCTGAGGGCCTCGGAAGCGGCAGCCTCATCGCCGTCGCACTTGCCGGAGACCAGAACGCCGATGCGTCCGCCGCCGTGGGTGTACGAAACCAGGATGCCATCGGTATGGACCTGCTCGAAACGGCGGATGGAAAGCTTCTCGCCGATGACTGCGATCTTGGAGGAAAGCTCCTCGGCTACGGTCTTGGTGGTATCCAGAGCCCAGGGCTCAGCCAGGAAAGCATCGATATCGGCGGCCTTGGTGGTCAGGGCCTGCTCGGCGACCTGCTCGACATAAGCCTGGAAATCAGCATTCTTCGCAACGAAGTCTGTCTCGGAGTTGACCTCAACGACAACAGCATCCTTGCCTTTAACTATGGTCTTTACAAGTCCCTCTGCAGCGATGCGGCTGGCCTTCTTCTGAGCGGCGGCAAGGCCTTTCTCACGAAGAAAATCCACAGCGGCGTTCATGTCGCCGTCGGTAGCGGAAAGAGCCTTTTTGCACTCCATCATTCCGGCGCCGGTCATCTCGCGCAGTTCTTTTACCATTCCTGCTGTGATCTGCATAATTACTCCTCCTCTGCAGCTGCTTCCTCAGCAGCTTCCTCGATCTCCTCTGCGGCGGGAGCCTCTTCTACCTCAGCCATGTCGCCCTGCTTTGCCTCGATGACGGCGTCGGCCATTGTAGCGGTGATAAGCTTGACCGCGCGGATGGCGTCGTCATTGCCGGGGATGACATAGTCCAGATCGTCGGGATCGCAGTTGGTATCGGCGATTCCGATAAGCGGGATACCCAGAGTGTGGGCTTCCTGTACGCAGATGTGCTCTTTCTTGGGATCTACTACAAAGATCGCATCGGGCATGCGGCGCATATCCTTGATTCCGCCGAGATTCTTCTCGAG
>CAMOQY010000106.1 GCA_946623295.1 uncultured Lachnospiraceae bacterium
CAGGCACGGTCCGCGAAAACCTGCTCTACGGCAAACCAGACGCCACCGACGAGGAGATCGAGGCAGCTGTCAAAAGCGTATCTGCCGACCAGGTCATCGCGCGCATGGACAAGGGATATGAAAGCGACGTGGGCGAGGGCGGCGACCTCCTCTCCACCGGAGAAAAGCAGCTCATCTCTTTTGCCAGGGCCATCCTCTCCGATCCGCGCATCTTTGTGCTGGACGAGGCGACGTCCTCTATCGACACAGTGACCGAAAAGCTCATCCAGGAGGCCATCGAACATCTGATGCGCGGCAGGACGTCCTTCGTCATCGCGCACCGGCTCTCCACCATCCGCCAGGCTGACGTGATCCTGGTGGTCCAGGACGGCAAGATCATCGAGCAGGGCAGACATGACGAGCTGATGAAGAAACACGGCCACTACTATAATCTCTACACGCGCCAGTTCACCGAGGAGCTGATGAAGAAGAGCTGAGGCCGTGCATCATGGCTCTTTCGGTCAGGCGCGGTGATCCCGGTTTACTCCGCTTTCCTTCCGATCTTTGCCGTCACCTTAAAAAGCATCGGGTACACACCGATAGTAATAAAGGAAACAACCGCATATCTGCAGCACCGCACCATCAGCGCGGCGAAGCTTCCGCTGCCGAGGAATTCGCCCGGGAACGGGAGCTTGAGCAGCGTATTGAGCCCAAAGAACAAAGCTCCTCCGAAGGCGACGCGCGCGATCATGCGCAGCGGCTGTCTCGTGACTTCAAAACCGACTTTTTTCTCCTCAAAAGTAAACGCGGCTATCAGACCGATGAGCAGCCCGAGACCGGTATAATAATCCTCGCTCCGGCAGTAGAGAAGCCCCGGCAGCGATGTTACGAGCATAACGGCGTAAAAAGCATAGCGGTTAAGCCTGTCGTAGAGCAGCGTTACAACGAGCATGATCAGATAGCCGAGCGCAAGACCGACGAGCACATCCGTCGGGAAGTGCGCTCCCACGACCATACGCGAGAAGGCTACAAGCAGCGGAATGACGACGGCAAGCACGGTAAATATCTTCTTTTTGAAGCTCGTCGCCATGATACCAAAGAGAGCCGCCGCATTTGTCGAATGTCCGCTCGGGAAGGAATACCCCTGCAGCTTCAGATCATATATATCACCGTCCGCGATGGGCCGGAGCAGATCGATCTGTTCGCTCTCAAAATACGGCCTGCGGCGCAGGAAAACGTTTTTTATCATCGGATTCCAGATGTTGCTCATCACGACCGCGAAGCCGACTTTTTTCCCGACCTCCTTGTCCCAGCACCAGTAGATAAAACCCAGCATCAGCACAAGGAACAGCTCCTCGCCGAAAAACGAGATCAGTGAGATCACCTGGATCACGGCGTGCGGCAGAACTGCCTGCAGCCACTCCATAAACGATATTTCCCAGTTAAAGAAAAATGAATTTGCCATGGCAATGCATTCCTTCCCATCAGGCCCGGAGCGCCGGTCTTTTGCGGGTCCGATGAATATCATATTTTTTTTATTATAGCCTATCCGGAGGATAAAATGAAGATGCTGCGAAAAACAGGCCTGAAGCAGAAAGATCTGTTTCAGGCCTGAAGAAATGCGGAAAAACTTTACTCCCCGCGCTGAGCGGCCGCGAGGATCTCGCGGCGGTCGCGTCTGGCAAAATGCAGGATAATCTGGAAACCGATGGTGATCAGCGCGAGCATCCCCGACAACACGAGAAGGATGGGCTTGTAGCTGCCCACACTGTCCCAGACGAGATTTACGAGCGGCGCGCCCAGAGCGTATCCCGCAGTATTGATCGAAACAAAGAGCCCCATCGTCTTTGCGAAAGATTTTTCTCCGAACATGTCAGCCACGATAAGCGGCAGCATGATAGTCTCCAGCGGCATAGCCAAAGCCAGCATCGCCATGCACACAAAGATCATCACGGACGAGGTGCCGGCGTTGAGCATCGCCAGCATAAAGATCGATACCGCCGCGGCGCACTCGCACAGCAGCAGCGTGATCCTCAGTCCCAGTCTGTCAAAGCTGACCCCGGCAAGGATCTTTGAGGCCGCGAGCACTATCGCGTAAAAGCTCGCGGTGAGCGTCACGTAATTCTCCAGTCCCACGTCGGAAAGATGCGAAGCCTTGATGCCGCTGATGGCCTGCAGCGCCGCGCCTGTAAAGAATATACACACAGCCGCGCAGTAGAAATACGGCCTGCGGAGCACCTGTGAAAACTCCATGCCCACCCACGAATCACCGCGGTGCGGTTTTTTATGAGTCGAGGGATGAGGCGCTTCCTCGCCCTCGGGGGCGTTTCTGAAAAACAGCAGGATCAGCACCAGCACCACGGCAAGTATCACCGCGCCCAGTCTGTACGCGCTGCGATAGCCAAAGGCGTCCGCTCTGATGATCGGACGGACGATGGGGGCAAACACCGCGGCGCCAAGACCGTTTGACGCGAGGATTATCCCCATTATCGTCCCGCGGTTCTCCGAAAACCAGCTGTTTACCACGTATCCGACGATCGTAGTGGTGCTCCATGCGAGGCCCATTCCGAGGAACACCCCGCCTACATAGAAATGCCAGTACTGATCGGCAAACGAATAGACCAGACAAAACGCTATCAGCGAGAGAAAGCCAAACGCGGCCATCCTCTTTGCGCCCCACTTCACGACAAGAGTGCTGAAAAAGAGATTGACGATCGCGGTCGTGATATAGCGGCAGGCATCGCCAAACGAAAAACCCGAGCGCTTCAGACCGAGCGCCTCAGTGATCGGCTTGAGAAAAAGGTCCTTGTTGCTGCTGCAGAAGCCCAGCGCCGTAAAGACCATCAGTATGCAGACCGCCATGATCACCCATTTGTATTCGAAACGTGTTTTTTCAGACTTCATACCCGCTCCCGTCCCCGTATTATTATCTGACCGGCTCGTTATTCCGTAAAAAAAGTGATCCCGGAAGGAACAAGCCCCTATTCCGGAATCACTGTCTTGTCGTCAGAAAACATCTATTTAAAAGCCGCTATTATATTAACTCCTTTTTCACAAAAAGTAAATGGATTAAATTCAGCGCGGCAGCGAAATTCAATTATAGGAAATACTTCCCGCCCAGGTGCAATTTTCAGCCAGCTCCGGGTTCAGCTTCACAAAATACTCTCCGGGCTCCATGCCGCGGAAGCTGCTGCTGTGGATATTTGAATCGTCGGCCGTGACCGCCGCTCCGTCAGAGCCGGAAACCTCGATCGAAAGATCAAAGCACCAGATCTCCACGTCGCTCTTTTCAGTCAGGGTGAACCTGTACCATCTCTCTCCGCCGTTGCCAGGAGTAAAGGTAAAGCTGTAGTCCTCATCCCGGAGCATTTCCACCGCGCTGTCCTTCGAGGTATTGGCGGGCTTTCCGACCGTTTCAGCCTCGTAGTACACGTAATTGCCCTCGCCGTATATACTCTTGCCATAGATATTGACGTCGTCATTTATGCAAAGGTAAAACTCGCCCGCGGGAAGCGCCACGCCGGTATTCTTGTTATAGACATTTTCGGGTGTGATTACCGCGCCGTTACTGTCAAAAACACTGAAAAGCATGTGCGAATAACTCACGCCCTCGATCCACGGGTAAATAATGCTCTCATCCGCGACGCTTATCCGGAAGTACATTCCCTTGGCAAAATCGTAGTATTTGTCGCCGACCGCCAGGGGTATCGCATCCGAAATGGACGACCCGGAGGGAGGCTGCGCGGCAGAGGTGTCCGCGGCAGAAGTGGATTCCGGCTGTGCGGCAGAGGTGTCCGCGGCAGAAGTGGATTCCAGCTGCGAGGCAGAGGTGTCCGCAGCGGAAGTGCCTTCCGGCAGTGCGGATGTGTCCGCAGTATCAGACTGCGCCGCAGATGCGGGATCAGTCGCGCCGTCAGACGCGGCCGACGTATCTGCATCAGACGAACCGCAGGCTGCTGCAGTGAGCAGAAATGCCAGCGTTACAAATAAGCAAACTGTCTTTTTCATGATCATATCGCGTCCTTTCTTTTGACTGCTTTTAATAGTATTATAACGCTTTTCCGCCATCCGGCAAAGGTTTTCCGGAGTGCGGCCGCCATCTTCGTTACGGTCTGCATTTTCCGCAGGGCACATATCCCATGCTGATGGCTTCTTCGCGGGTGCCGGTGAACTCCCATTTGTTTTCTTTATTCATTTTTTTGACGCTGTCACAATACGGGTAATGAAATCTTTTAGATTTCGGATTTGTATTCAGGATATATGTAACCTCGGGACTGCTTGTGACGGATTGTTCCTCCGTTACCTGGCCTTCTGGCGAAGACGCGCTCTCGCTTTCCTCCGGCGCGGATGAGGAGACAGAGGACGGCGCTTCCGATACAGCGGCCGCCCAATTCGCGTCCAGAGCGTTTTCTCCAGTCAGATAATCGATCACCACTCCCTGCTGAACGTTAAAGCAGAAAACATTCAGGCAGATCGCCTCTCCGTGATCCTCTACGGAATAAGCCTCCATCTGGACCCCTGAGGCAACAAGATCGTCACCCTCAAACCACGGCGTCACCCTGTAACAGACGTGATTTCCGGTGTTGGCAACATAGTCGGCGATCCGGTTTTCTATCGGCAGCATGCCGTTGATATTCAGGCTCCGGGTACCCGTTATCAGATTTCTTTCGTCATCATTCACACCGCAGAGCTCATACGCGATCAGATGGCACCTGTTGAACAGGTATTTCCCGTCGATAAAATCGTACTTCGCGAGCTGCCAGCCGGAAGGCCGGACCATCCCGATCTGGCCGCGCTCCACCGTGGGGAGCAGCCCTCTTCCGATGCACGCGGCCGCACAGCCGCAGCGCCCGAGCGTGTCAAGCTCGCTGAATTCTATAAACTCTTCGGTGATGAGATCCGTGTCCGCAAACCGCGGGCGGTTGCCGTCAAGCTCGATCACGTCCTCGCCGGCATATACCGGGATCGTAAAACCAGCCGGCCTCTCCGTATGTATTCCGTAGTCTGAAGTCGTCTCCGGCTCTGACGGAACTGCCGCAGAGGTGTCAGCCGCCGCGGACGTATCTTCGATCCCGGCTGTTGTCTCGATTTCCGGTGCAGTTGATTCCGGTGCAGTTGATTCCGGTGCAGCGGACGATACGGGCATAGGATCAGCACCGCCGCATGAGACTGCGGCGAAAATGCAGGACAGTATGATAATTAAGACGACTGCTCTTTTCATAGTTGAATTGTATTTATTTCAGTTTTTCAGTGCCGTGATCGGCACAACGAACACACCGTCAGGCCTCTGATACGCGGCGTTAGACATTCCGCAAATAACACACAATACGGAAGGCGGAACCCCATCTTTTTCTTTTGCCAGATCGTCACGAATCGCGATCAGTTCTTTGGCTGCTCCATCGATCTGATTTGCTCCAAGCTTAATTTCAAAGGCGCACCAGGTGCCGTCATCAAGTTCAATAACCGCATCGATCTCCCGATTCAGATAGTCTTGATAGTGAAACAGGTTCGCGCCGAAAGACTCAGCGTAAATCTTCAAGTCGCGTTCGCATAAAGCCTCAAACATAAAGCCGAATGTGTTGAGATCTCCAAGCAGTTTTTCCGGTGTAGCCTTCAGCAATGC
>CAMOQY010000107.1 GCA_946623295.1 uncultured Lachnospiraceae bacterium
TATATGTCGGAGTTTGACTGGCCCGATGCACCGGAGCTGAACGCAGAGGGCGCGTACCTGATCGAACTGAATTCCGGCGCCGTGCTCTACAGCAAGAGCGGCAGCCAGCAGTTCTTTCCGGCGAGCATAACAAAGATCCTCACGGCGCTGGTCGTGATCGAAAGATCCGATCTGGACGAGATGGTCACCTTTTCTCATAATGCTGTTCACGATATAGAAGACGGCGGTTTTTCATATATCGCGGCGGAAGGAGATCAGCTCAGCATAAGGGATCTTCTGTATGCTCTTATGCTTGCATCAAGCAATGAAGCCGCCTATGCGCTCGCCGAGCATATAGGCGGTTCGCTCGAGGGCTTTGCCGGCATGATGAACGAGAAGGCCGCAGAGCTTGGCGCCACAAATTCCAACTTTGTCTGGCCGCACGGGCTGACTAATCCCGAGCACGTGACGACTCCGCACGATATGGCTGTTATCATGTGGGGAGCGATACAGAACGAGACTTTTCTGAAGATAGACAGCACGATCACATACAGGACTGCCCCGACAAAGACGAATCCCGAGGGCTTTTACTGTCAGATGCGTCATCAGATGATGCGCAATACCGAGTACAAGGATGAACGTGTTGTCGCCGGAAAAACAGGTTTTATCTCGGCTGCGGGCAACACGCTTGTGACTTACGCCGTGGACGGCGATAAGGAGCTCGTCGCAGTCGTAATGAAGGTGCCAGGAAGCACCGTGGCCTGTGAGGATACAAAAAAGCTTCTCGATTACGGCTTTGGAAAGTTTGAGTTCAAGCCGGTAAACACGGGACTGGATTTTTCGGAGATCGAAAAAAAGGTCGAGGCGGACACGGGAAGAGTCGTGGCCGGAGTATCCTATGACGACAGTATAGATATGCTCTTGCCGGTCGACGCCGCGCCTCCCGGAGAGCTGGACTGGGAGCTTTATCTCGATCAGGATTTTGACCGGCAGGGAGATGAGATAAAGGCAAAGGCCGAGTTTTATTTCGGAGAAAAGCAGGTGGCCGCAAGGGATCTGCTGATAAGCCTTGTTTCCGTTGCTACCGAGAGCGCCGACGTGACCGATGCCCCCTCTGAGGCTGCTGATCCGGCAGAGGAGCCGGCCGGAAGTACGGGCCTCAGCCCTCTGATGAAGACGATCATCATCATTGCCATAGTGATCCTTTCTCTCGTCCTTGTGTACATGCTGCTCAGGATCCGCGCGGAAGCGATCCGCCGCAGGCGGCGCAGACAGAGAAGGCTTGCACGGGAAAGAGAAAGACAGGCCGGGGGAGAAGCGGAGAGCAGACGGAGCAAAGATTTCACAGATTCTTAATACACTTTTTCCCGCTGACTGATATAATATGAAAAGCTCTTTGAAAGGAAATAAATTGTAATGAAGTATCTTAAACGTTTTTTGGCTGTAGTGCTTGCCGGTGTGCTGGCATTTTCGCTGACCGGATGTCTGAGCAGCAATGAAGAGGATTCTGTAAGCTCATCAGCTTCGGAGAGCGAGACACCCTCTTCGGAGAGCGAGGCGCCTTCTGAAGGCTCAGCAGAGGAGTCGACAGGTCCTTTTGACGCCTCACCGTACTGCGATGATTTTGGCCATTACAAGGATGTTGACGCGCTCGCGCTGGTTACGCTTCCCGAGCTTGACGGGATCGAGGTTCCCTACGAGGAATACACCCCTGCGGAATCCGATATACAGGCTCAGATCGATCAGATCCTCAGCAGCCACTCTCAGCAGCGCCACATAACCGAAGGCACGGTCGAGGACGGGGATACTGTAAATATCGATTACGTAGGAAGCCAGAACGGCGTTGAGTTTGCAGGCGGCAGCACCGGAGGCAACGGAACCGATGTCACTATTGGCGTAACAAGCTATATTGACGGTTTCCTGGATCAGCTGATCGGTCACAAGCCCGGAGAGAATTTTGATATAAATGTCACCTTCCCCGATCCGTATCCCAACAATCCCGATCTTGCGGGCAAACCGGCCGTATTCAATATCACGATCAATTATATCGTAGAGGAAGAGCCTGCGGAACTCACGGATGCTTTTGTCGAGGAGAACTTCGGCGAGAGTATGGGCTGGCATAATATCGCGGAGATGAAAGACGGGATCAGAAGCGTCCTGGGACAGGATATGCTGGCGGGATATCTCAGCGACTATCTCGTGAACAATTCCACCGTCAGCGAAGAGCCTCAGATGGCAACTGACTACTGGAATGCCTACCTTGAATGGTATGTGAAATACATGTGCACCCAGCATGGCATAACGATGGAAGAGTATCTCGCTCAGTCCGGAGTCGCAAACATGAAGGAGCTTATCGTGAAGCAGAAGGAGAACATAAGCAAGCAGATCAATTACGATCTGGTCATGCAGGCCGCGGCGCAGAAGCTGGAATATGAGCCGGCGGAAGAGGAAATAGAGGCTTATATGGACGAATACTACGGCACCGGATATTATGCTTTCTATAAAGAGTCCGTCCCGAGATCCACGATGCTCAAGCCTGTCATCAATGAGCTGACTCTCAGACACCTGTCCGAAAACGTGACGCTGATGCCTCAGGCTTCAGACGCCCAGTCGCAGGCGGATTGAGCAGGATCAGTCAGGAGGCTTGGAACTTCCTGATACAAACTGCATGTTTGGATTGACAAAAGCTTATTTTTGCATTATCATTACACCCGTCGCCGAAAGGCGGCGAAGCGCCTCCTTGGCTCAGCTGGTAGAGCGACGCATTCGTAATGCGTAGGTCGCCGGTTCGAATCCGGCAGGAGGCTCGAGATTATCGCCTGAAAAGGCAAAAAGTGCGAAAGTCCTTGAAAATTCAAGGGCTTTCGTTATTTTTATGCTTTTTTCTTCTCAAATTATATATAAAAACGGGCAAATCACCCTAAAAATATGCAATATCAGTCAAAACAAAACCCCGATTTTATGCAAAATTCGATTGACAATAGCCGTGCGGAGCGGCGCTTTTCTTTTCGGAACGCCGTAAAAAGCGCGTTTTACATCAAGTATCCACAGGATAATTACGATAATAAACAATCATCATAGTATATATGATAAAATGTGAATAATCTTTGTTGATTCATAACGTTGACGCATCAATCATTTCTATGTAAAATTAGCATAAATACTCCGGTACTCAATTTGAAGAGGATAAAAAACAGTTTTTTCATGCTGTCGTCCGGGAAGCTATTATGGCTTATATGCCTTATTATTCTTTTAGGAGGGTTATCACCATGCCTGTATACGAATCAATCAAGAATGCAGACAACAAGATCAAAATCTCCGCCGCTAACAGAGACTCTGTAGTCTTTGGGTGGGATGCGTCCCTTACGGCGCTTGCCGAAAAGGGAGCGGGTGCTATCGCTATCGATGGATGGTACGGTAATGACTTTTGCAAGATCGCTTCCGCCCTTGCAAAAAAGATTGAGGCTGCAGGACGCAGTGTTGATCTGATCGACGCAACGACGCTTTTTAAGTCGCGCGAGGAGATCATAGCCTATAACCAGCCCTACGTTACTGACGATCCGGGCTTTGGCAAAGTCAACCGCACCGGCGTGATCGAGGATATCATGAAACCAGACGCCATCGAGGCTGCCAGGACCAGACTTGCCGACAGCAGCAAGACTACCGTTATCTACGGTGTCGGAGCTTCTATCAAGGCTTTCGAGGATCTGCTCGATATCAAGTGCTATGTGGATAACACTCATCAGAGAGTCCAGTGGGATATGTGGACCGGAAAGCTCGTCAGCTTTGGCTGCACCGAGCCTACCAGCGACTACAACTGGAAAGAGTACCACTATTCGGATTACTACATGCTCAAGCGCCAGAAGGACTATATGTACGGCGTCATGGACTTCTATATCGAGGCGTATGAGGAGAATGACCTGGTGCTTGTTCCCAGGGCGGCTTACGACGAGATCATGTCCACTCTGGTCAAGTACCCCATCCATGAGGTCAAGATCTTCAGCCCCGGTCCCTGGGGAGCCTACCGCTTCGAGCAGATGGACTACGGCGTAGAAGGCCTTTCAAACAACGCCTGGAACAAGATCGCGGGTCCCGAGCTTCGTATCCGCATCGACTTCGGCGGCAAGCGCAGCATCAATATGCCCATGCTCAACGCCATGCAGTACGGCAAGGAGCTTGTAGGTGAACTCATCGACAAGCAGTATCCCGGACTCTTCCCGCTGGATATCTGGCTGGATGACGGCTGGCATCCCACGCCTCAGCCCGCTGAGCGCATCAGCATGCCCATGCATATCCATCCCAGCAGCAAATACGTCGCGGATCATTTTGATGAGCCTCTCGGCAGATACGAGACTTACTATATCGCAGAGGCCTATGAGGGCGCAAATACCTGGATGGGCTTCAAGGATGACGCCGATACCGAGGAGTGGGAGAGACTCTGCGAGGAATCCCAGAATATCAAGCCTATCGAGAACTGGAAGGACTTCATCGCAAACTGGAGCAGCAAAGAGGGCGACCTCTATCTTATCCCTCCGGGAACGATGCACGGCCACGGCGGCAACCAGATGGTTCTTGAGATGGATACCAACCCCAGTATAAACGGTACCGAGTACTCATTCTTTGAGTATGACTTTGCAAGACCTTCATGGGACGACAACGCCAAGAGCATGACCGGCAAGCCCCTCAAGATGCATCTTGAGCATGGCCGCAACATGGAAAAGACCAGGAGAGAGTCATGGGTCAAGGATCACCTTCTCTCTACTCCCAAGGTCGTAAAGTGGACTCCCGAGTACTTCATCGACCGCTACAAGAGCTATTCCGTAATGCCTTACGAGGTCGAGAGGATCCACTTCGAGAAGTGCGGACAGCTTTCCACCGAAGGCAAGTTCATGCATATGCTCACGCTTACCGTAGGCTCAAAGGTGACCGTAATTTCCAAAAAGGATCCCGAGCTTAAGGCTGATTGCGACAAGTTCCAGACTCTGGTAATCCCCGCTTCCTTCGGTGACTACGAGATCATCAATGAGGCCGGCGGCAGGGCTACCTGCGTGATCCAGCGCTGGAAGAAGGGTTGATAAGTTTTTTGCAGGGTGGCGCCCCGGCGCCACCCTTATATTGAATCAGCGCTCCTTCCGCCGGAACCGGAGCGGCTGATTTTTTTATACATCAGATGAAACAGGAGAATAACATGAACGCAAAGATAGCTGCCGTAGGGCTGGCGCATCCCTTTGAAGTCGGATACGACAATGCCGGAAATCTGCTGGATATGACAGCGGCGACCCTTGCCGGGGCCGGTGCGCAGTGCATCAATACCGGTGTTGTCATGCACGATCTGGAGACTGTAAAGGAAGCGGCGGGCCGGATAAAAGCCGCGGATGCGGATGTGCTGCTGATATGTATCGCAACCTGGAGCGAGGACCATCATCTGCTGGACCTGCTTTCCTATACTGAACTGCCTGTCATCCTCCGCGCTTTTCCTGCGTTTGACACGGGTTCTCTGTGCTGCGCGCATCAGATCGGCGCTGTTTTTACCGATATTGGCAGAAAATACGATTTTGTCTACGGTGAGCCTGACGATGCCGCCGACCTGCGAGGCCGAGATCGATTCCTGCATCAG
>CAMOQY010000108.1 GCA_946623295.1 uncultured Lachnospiraceae bacterium
TCCCAGATACGGTTTGCCGGTACCGGCGGGGCCAAGTCCGAAGCAGATCATATTATTCCTTATAGCGTCAACATATTTCTTCTGGCCTGCCGTCTTTGGCTTGATCGGCTTGCCGCTGATGGTACGGCAGACTATATCCGAGTCGAGATCGACGACATGGGCCTTCATTCCCTCGAGAGCGCTCGCTATGGTATAGTCAACGCTCTGTTCGTCTATTTCGCTGCCGCGGCCATGGAGCGCGGCGAGCTCGCCTATCACCTGGGCTGCGCGCCCGGCGGCTGGCTCGTCTCCTATTATCTTGACGTCATCCCCGCGGGCTATGATGCTCACGCCAAAGGCTCTCTCGATTTTTTTGAGAAACCTGTCCAGCTGGCCGCTCACAGCCTTCAGCGCATCCACGGGAATGTCTATGGTCTTGTGATTTTCTTCCATATGGCATAATACTCCTTTATAACCATAGTATTTTACCATCTTTTGCAGAATTATGAAATAAGAAATAAAAAAGAAATACCTGAATATAAAACAGAAAACCGCCTGATACAAACGCAAAAAAAATCCCGCACACAAGGTGCGGGACAATTTGACGATCAGATCAATACTTGCGCTTGCGAGCTGCCTCAGACTTCTTTTTACGCTTTACGCTGGGCTTCTCGTAATGCTCTCTCTTACGAATCTCCTGCTGGATACCGTCCTTCGCACAATTTCTCTTGAATCTGCGAAGCGCGCTATCTAAAGTCTCGTTTTCTTTAACGATAACGGTTGCCATGTCTACTACCCTCCCTCCAGCTTAGAGATTATGCCGAAAAACGGCACGAGCACTATTTTATCAGATGCATCGGAAATGTCAAGACGTTTGTTTTGGCATTAGAAGTAAGTTGTTTCGTCAAGCTAAATCAGTATATCTTTTCTCCCTCAACCGCGGAAGAACCGTCGAGGAGGATATTGTCGCGGGCGGCTATGCCGTATGGAGTTCCCTTGCTGACGATATAATACTCGCTGTTTTCATCTATCACGACAATGACCTTGAATACAGCGTAGCCCTTATTTACACAGAGCACGCCCGGGAGCTGCTTGACTGCGGAGACCGCAAAGCGATCCTGCGAATCCGGCTTGACCACGATGCTGCCAAGCTGAAGCTGGTCGCGCGAAACGTAGGCATAGGTATCGTCGCGGAAAAAGATATCGGCTTCGACAAATTTAGCCGTAGTGCCGTCTACCGTCACGGTCTCGGTGAAAAAGCCCTCGGCGTCGGTATTTCCGCCGGTAGTAACGTAATCAAGAGGCAGTACGTAAAAGTCGGATGAAGTGACGCAGCTGACCGGGATCTTAAGCCCCGAGCGCGCGTTCTTTTCTATGGTGACCGTCAGATACCTCGTATCCGCGTACTGTATCATATATCTGGAGAGGGTAAGCAGTCCGTAGGTATTGCCGTCCGCACCGGTAAACTCCTCAAACAGGACCGTAGTACTGATCCCCGTCTCGTTTAATATCACGTTTACGCGGTCAAGATCGCGAAGATCCTCAGCGTCCTGCCCGGAGAGAGGGATGGCGATCGACCAGGTCTCGGAATCGATAAGCTTGTATACGGGAGAACCGGCGGAAACGGCGCTTCCGCTCTTGAAATTTGTCTTGGTATACTCTTTGACATTGAAATCAGCAGCCGTCAGATCGGCGGCAGCCTTCTCCTCGTAGCCGTCGCTGTAGTATTCGACAATACCGATACGGTCCGAGGAATAGGTGTGGAAATACGTCTCGCTGATACCCAGCTCCTCAAGTCCCTCGGCAGAGGAAATATCGAGGAAGCTCAGCAGCCTGTACGCAAGATTATCCTTTAGCGTATAAACGTCCGAATAATCCACGGGATCAAAGGAAAGCGAAAACTGTGAAAGGCTCGCGGTAAGCTGCGCGAGATTGTCCTTTGACAGTCCGCTCGTGCCGACATGGGAGGCAAGCATATTGTTGAAGCTGCCGTTCTCATCGATGGAGTAGATAGTATTTGTTGTGGAGCACCTTCCGCCGCTTTCGAGATAATAATTCACATATCCGCTGCTCTCGGACGGTATGAGCTTTTCACTGCGCAGTATCAGTCCTGTATAGGTCGGATTCTGAGTAAGCGTGACCTCCTCTCCCACCGTGTAGATCGAAACCTTGTCTCTCGTGACATATGAGATCATGTGGTAGGAAAGGTAAATGAGTACCAGAGTGAAAAGCAGCACTCCGATAGATATTCTGCGATGTCCGGCGCCGCGCGCCATTTTACTGTTCTCCCGGGATGGTCTCTATAAGCTTTCCGTCCCTCCAGATGCGCTCCAGATCGTAAAATCTGCGGTCCTCGCGCGAGAAAACGTTGATGATGACGTCGCCGTAGTCCATCAGGACCCAGTTGGCGGCGTTGTAGCCTTCGGTGGATCTGGGCGTAAAGCCGGCTCTGCCGAGCTTTTCATCCACATTGTCCACGAGAGCGTGGACCTGATTGGGATTTTCGCCGTTTGTGATAATAAAATAGTCCGCTATCGTCGAGATACCGGATATATCGATGACCTTGATATCAGCGGCCTTCTTTTCGGAAAGAGCCTCGCAGGCAAGGTCGACCATCTGTTTTATCTTTTCCTGTTCTGTCATAAATGCTCCGTTTGCAAAAGAGCCTTCCGGCTCAACAGTATTCCCTGTATTTATTATAGACGCTGAGAGTGGCCTCGTCAATTGACTTGCCTTTTTCTTTGAGATGGCTGAGGGTAGACTCGGCGCAGGCAAAAACCGCCTTTTTTATGTCCGAATAGGCCAGTTCCCGAAGGCGCTCCAGATCCGGTATCCCCTCACGCCCGGGCTCGATCATATCGGCAACATAGACTATCTCTTCGAGCAGGCCCATGTCCGGACTTCCCACGGTATGGTGGGCTATAGCGGACAGGATCTCCTTATCCTCTATACCGTAGTATTTCTCTGCTATCGCAGCTCCGGCCGCTGCGTGTCCGAGCGCGCCCCCGTAAGGTTTTCCCACATCGTGAAGCAGCCCGGCAAGATATGCCCTGTCCGGGTCTTCGCCGTATATGCAGGCCATATCGCAGGCAGTATCGGCCACTCCGAGACTGTGGATAAACCGCGATGGCTTGAGTTCCCTCCGGAGCCTGGCTTTCATCTGATCAAGGGACGGATGCGGCCTGTAAAGCCCGATCCCGCGTATATATTCGAGCACCGCCGCCGGCACCTCGTCTTCAGCTTCATCCCTTGCAGCTCTCTCGCGGATCTCAGTGGAGCTGGTTTCAAAGCCGTCCCAATCTACGAGACGGATCCTTGCGCCAAAGCGCTCCCGCAGGCTGTCTATCTCGGAAGAAAGCCTTTCGTCTCCGGTCTGATCTCTGCGTCCAAAGACCGCCAGAGATGCCAGATCGCATATCTTTTCAGGCTCGTGCCACGTGGAAAACTGGACGAGCGTATCGGCGCCGAGTATGAAGAAAAGCTCATCGCCGGGATATTTCTCCGAAAGCTCTTTGAGAGTATCGGAGGTATACGTCTGCCCTTCTCTTGCTATCTCCATATCCGAAGCTTCAAAAGCCGGCTCTCCTTCGATCGCAAGCTTTGTCATGTTCAGTCGGTGGACGGCAAGAGATACATTCCGCAAGCCCGATTTGAAATACGGATCTCCCGCAGGTATGAAAAGGACCTTATCCAGCCCGAGGGCAGATAAGGCGGTCTTTGCCATCAGAATATGTCCCTTGTGTATGGGATCGAACGTCCCTCCGAGGATACCGAGTCTCATCTATACCTCTATTCCTATCTTACGGTCTTTGGGATCCTTTGCCGGACGGTAGAGGACGATCTTGCGCCCAATGACCTGTACCAGCTGGCTGCGCGTGCGTTCTGCGAGGGTATTCCCCAGTTCTCTCAGATCATCCATGCAGTTCTTGTTTACGTCGATCTTGACCAGCTCGCGCGCGGCTATGGCCTCCTCGACCGACGCGGTAAGCTCCGGTGTCAGAGACGCTTTCCCTATGTGAGCCACAGGCTCTATCTTCTGTGCCAGACTCATAAGTCTGCTTCTGTCTTTGCTTGTCATATAGTGCTCCGTTATTCGTAGTAATCAAATTCATGTCCGTACATACGGACCGTATCTCCCTGCTGTATGCCGGCATCCTCGAGGGCCTTCTGTATGCCGCGTTCCTTTATGAATTTCTGGAAAAACGCAAAGCCTCTCTCGCTCTCCAGATTCGTATATCCAAGCATTTTCTCGATCAGCGGGCCCTCTACCACGTAAACGCCCTTATCAACGGTAACGTCAAAGGGCAGGTCCTCGATCTGCTCGCCGTATACGAATTCGCGTTCAAAGCGCACCGGCTTGTCCGGCAGAGTCTTGCGAAGGTTATTGATGGCGTAGAGAAACTCTTTGATGCCGGCTCCGGTCGCTCCCGATATGGGATAAACTTCTATGCCGAAAGGCTGCGCAGCGCTTTTAAGTCTTGCGATGGCCGCATCCCTGTCCTCCTCGCTCATCAGATCGCATTTATTTGCTCCGATGATCTGGGGAAGCTTTTCCAGATCCTCGTTGTAGGCCTTAAGCTCGTGCATGATCGCGGAAAAATCCTCTACCGGATCACGTCCCTCGAGCCCCGAAATATCGATCAGATGGACCAGCAGCCTGGTGCGCTCTATATGGCGCAGGAAGGTATGTCCCAGGCCGACGCCCTCGGACGCTCCGTCGATAAGCCCGGGAATGTCCGCGATGACAAATCCGTCGCCGTCCGGCAGGTCCACGACTCCGAGATTCGGAGCAAGCGTGGTGAAGTGATAGTTTGCGATCTTGGGGCGCGCATTCGTAACGCGCGAGAGGAAAGTGGATTTACCGACGTTCGGATAGCCCACGAGTCCCACGTCCGCGATGCTCTTGAGCTCGAGAATGACCTCCAGCTCCTGACCGGGTTTGCCGGGCTTGGCGTATTTGGGCGCCTGCATGACAGCGGTGGCATAGTGCATATTGCCGATGCCTCCGCGCCCTCCGTATAGGATGATCTCGCGCATGTTATCGCCCGACATGTCGGTGATGACCTTGCCGCTTTCGGCTTCCCTGACGACCGTGCCTTCAGGCACCTTGATAACAAGATCCTCGCCATTTGCGCCGTGGCAGCGGCGTTTGCCGCCCTCCTGTCCGTTGCCGGCGACGTATTTTCTCTTGTGTTTGAAGTCGGTCAGGGTATTGAGGCCCTTGTCCACTTCGAATATTATATCTCCGCCTTTTCCGCCGTCGCCGCCGTCGGGACCGCCGTCAGGCACGTAAAGCTCGCGGCGGAAACTGATATGCCCGTCGCCGCCGTTTCCGGATCTGATATATATCTTTGCGTAATCAGCAAACATACTTCCCTCACAGTTGTTAAAGTAAAGAAAAAGCGGCGCAATCGATACGCCGCTGATAGTCTGTTAAAACTTAAGCCTCCTGGGGATAAACAGAAACCTGCTTCTTGTCTCTGCCCTTCCTCTCGTAACGAACGATGCCGTCCGTCAGAGCGAACAGGGTGTCATCACCGCCGCGGCCGACGTTGTTGCCGGGATGGATTTTGGTCCCGCGCTGACGGTAGAGAATGGTGTCGGCCAGGACGAACTG
>CAMOQY010000109.1 GCA_946623295.1 uncultured Lachnospiraceae bacterium
TCGAGGACAGCACGCCGCTCAGCGAGCAGGATACGAAGCAGATGTTCGTCGACATCCTTCCCGACATGCCTGAGGACGACGGGAGCGCCCGCGTTACGTTTTATCTCGATTCACGGACAGATCCCGACGAGCTTGCCGCGACGCTTGCAAAGGTACACGAGGCGCTTGCCGAGGTAGCCGGGTGGTGCGATGCGGGCCCGCTGACCATTACGAGCGGCGAGACAGCCGACGAGGACTGGCTTAATAACTGGAAAAAATATTTTCATCCCTTTACCGTGGATGATATTCTGATCAAGCCGACATGGGAGGAAACCCCGGAAGACGCAGGAGATAAGCTGCTCATAGAGATAGATCCCGGCGCGGCCTTCGGTACGGGCTCTCACGAGACCACAAAGCTCTGCACGAGGGCGCTGCGCAGATATATCAAAAAGGGCGACAGGGTGCTGGATGTCGGGACCGGAAGCGGTATACTCTCCATTATAGCGCTGCGCTCGGGAGCCTCATACGCGCTCGGCACGGATCTGGATCCCTCCGCGCTTACGGCAGCCCGCGATAACGCGCGTGTCAATCATATCCGCGACTGCGATTTCGATATAATAGACGGCAATATCATCGACGATGACGCCGTCAGGGAGCGTGTAGGCGGAGGATACGATCTGGTCTGCGCCAATATCCTTGCCCCGGCCATAATCATGCTCACAGATGTAATCCCGGCTCATATTAAGAGTGGCGGGATCTTTGTGGTTAGTGGTATAATAGATTCTAAAGAGGCTGATGTGAGAGCAGCCTTTGAAAGCAATCCCGCATGGGAGCTTCTGGATATAGCCCGCGACGGCGAATGGGTCGGAATGACCGCGCGCAGACGGTAAGTATAGAAGAACAGGAGAGAATTAGTGGCTCAGAAAAAGAAAACCGCAAAAAAAAGAGCGAAAAAAACGATCACATATACAGCACAGCGCTCCAATCCGGCGCGCAGCCAGAGCGCAAAAGTAAAGGCTGAAAACAGGGAGCTGAAAAAAGAAATAGCCATCATTCTGGTGGCGCTCATCTCTATTATCCTCTTTCTCGGAGTTCTGGATCTTGCGGGAGAATTCGGCAGATGGCTGCGCCGGCTTCAGCTCGGCACTTTCGGGCTGATAGGGTATGTATTCCCATTCTTCCTTGGTTTTACGGCGATCTATCTGATCCTCAGGATACCGTCGGACGGCTGGAGAGCAGCTGCCCGCGTACTGGGGATGGTGATCATATTCCTTTCGCTTGCAGGTATTGCCGCGCTCATAGAGCGCACCGGCCTGGGCTCCTATGACGCCGAGGACTTTTTTGACCTCGGAGTAAAAAGCGCGGGCGGAGGTATGGCGGGCGGCGGCATAGCTTCGCTGCTTGCACCGGCCATAGGCCGCGTCGGCGCGTACTTTGTCTTCGTATTTCTGGCAGTTATCTGCTTTGTGCTCATCACCGGCAAGTCGGTCATCGCGCCTGTTTCGGACGCGTTTCAGAGAGCCCGCGAGCGCTCCGAGGAGGAGAGGGACTACCGCCAGGAAAACAGAGCTCTGCGCAGCGAGGAGAGAAGCCTGAGACGCGCCGAGGCGCGGGAGGAAAAGCTTGAGGCCCGCAGGGAGGCTGTCCGCAGGCTTGACCGCAAGGTCAGCGGCGTAGAGAATATAGATATGGCCGGGCAGGAGAAATACTCGGATTACAAGCACGGCATTCTGCCCTCGTCTGCATCCGGAAAGACTTCAGAGATTTCTGCCGGATCGGCGCAAAAGGCTCCGGCTGCTCCTGCAGCCGATACGGCTTCCGGCGCAGCGTCCGCCGAGGACCTTCGCATCCACGGACTTTCCGGAGGAGACGAGGTTCCCTTTGACGAGAACGCCAGACCGCTTGAATCGGGCCCTATCTTTTTAAAGCGCGAATACCGCAGCCAGGAAGAGCTTGCCCGTATAGATGCCGAGGGAGGCCTTGCCGCGCAGGAAGGCAGCGAATACACGGAAGATACCGGGGAAGCCGACGCCAATGCTGCCGGTCCCGAGCTGAAAGCGCCGGTGTTTGATATCATCGGCAGCTCTCCCGTAAAAGAAGAACATATAGATGTCCCGGATACGATCATAGAAAAGAACGCAGTCAGTCAGACTGCACCTGCTCCTGCGGTCTCCGCTCCGGAAAAGGAAAGTATCTGGAACGACGGTACATACAGAGAGTCCTCGTCATCGACTGTCTTTTCCGACGGTCCGAGCCCTCTGGCAAAGCGCCGCCCGAAGGTCAGAAAAAGCTACAAGCTTCCGCCTCTTACTCTGCTTGAAAAGAGCGAGAGATCCGTAGGCGTAAACAACGCGGAGCTCAGAAGCGTTGCCGCAACGCTCGAGGATACGCTTCGTAATTTCGGAGTAGGGGCAAAGGTTACGGATATAAGCTGCGGCCCTACCGTAACCAGATATGAGCTTCACCCCGATCAGGGCGTAAAGATCAGCAGGATCGTAGCCCTGACCAACGATATCAAGCTTTCGCTTGCGGCTACGGATATCCGTATAGAAGCCCCTATCCCCGGCAAGGCCGCCGTAGGTATCGAGGTGCCCAATTCCGAAAACGTTACGGTGCATATCCGCGACGTGCTGGCGACGGATAAATTTAAAAATGCCAAATCGATCCTGTCCTTTGCCGTAGGCAAGGATATCGGCGGAGATCCGGTGGTCGGAGATATTTCCAAGATGCCCCACCTGCTTATCGCGGGCGCCACAAACTCCGGAAAGTCGGTCTGCATCAACTCTATCATCGTAAGTCTCCTTTACAGGGCGACGCCCGAAGAGGTCAAGCTCATAATGATAGATCCCAAGCAGGTCGAGCTCAAGCCCTACGTGGGCATACCGCACCTTATGATCCCCATAGTCACTGATGTAAAGAAGGCAGCGGGCGCGCTGAACTGGGCCATCGCCGAGATGGAACAGCGCTACAAGCGTTTTGCCGACATGGGAGTCCGCGATATAAACGGCTTTAACGAAAAGATAGTCTCCATGCAGGAAGAGTACGATATGGAGGACGAGCACGACGAGGACGACGAGCGTCCCGAGAAGCTCTGCCGTATCGTGATCATAGTGGATGAGATGGCCGATCTGATGATGACCTCACCCAGAGAAGTCGAGGATGCCATCTGCCGTCTGGCTCAGCTGGCCAGAGCAGCCGGCATCCATCTCGTGCTCGCGACGCAGAGACCTTCGGTTAACGTCATCACCGGCCTTATCAAGGCGAATATCCCTTCCAGGATCGCCTTTGCGGTATCGTCGAGTATAGATTCGCGTATCATCATAGATTCGCCAGGCGCGGAAAAGCTGCTCGGCAAGGGCGACATGCTCTACTTCCCTATCGGAACTCCCAAGCCGCTCCGTGTACAGGGTACATTCGTATCGGACGGAGAGATCGAGAAGATCGCGGATTTCTGGATAAATCAGCAGGATGAGGCCACTATGGCCAGACAGCAATCCATGGACCAGGAGGTCGACGCAAAGGCAGGAAAGGCCGGCGGCGGTGCGGATGCCGCAGCAGGCGGAGGAGACGATAATGACGAGCTCTTTGCGGACTGCGGACGGTTTATCATAGAAAACGACAAGGGCTCCATAGGTAATCTCCAGCGCCGCTTCAAGATCGGCTTTAACCGCGCGGCCCGTATCATGGATGCGCTTGCCGACGCGGGTGTAGTAGGCCCGGACGAGGGCAAGAAGCCGCGCGAGATACTAATGACCATCGAAGAGTTTGAGGACTATCTGAAGAATATGTAAAAGCTCCATCGGATCAGGACTCCCGGCTGTGCTTTTCAGCCTTCCGGCAGAGGCTGTGCTTTCCGCAGGAGCTGACGAGGTGCAGATGACACTTAGAGATTTACTTGACGGTATCGAATTCAGTCTGCTGCGCGGCAGCATGGATACCGACGTAACGGATGTAATACTTGATTCCCGCAAGGTCACGCCAGGCGTGGCCTTTGTGTGCATAGAGGGCACGAAGGTGGATTCACATACCTTTATCCCCCAGGTTGTAGACGCCGGTGCTGCGGCTGTCGTGATCAGTCATGACGCTGAGGTTCCCGGCGATGCAGCGGTTATCCGTGTTCCGGATTCCAGACTTGCGCTGGCGCTGATGTCAGCGGCTTTCTTCGGCCATCCGACCGAAAAAATGACCTGCATAGGGATCACCGGGACAAAGGGAAAGACCACCACATCCAGCATGATCAAGGCCATATTGGAGGCTTCCGGCAGGAAAGTCGGTCTCATCGGAACGAACGGCGTATGGATAGGCGATGAGCACTATCCGACAAAAAATACCACGCCCGAGTCCTATGAGCTGCAGCAGAGGTTTTCTCAGATGGCCGGGGCCGGCTGCGAGTACGCGGTGATGGAGGTCTCTTCGCAGGGGATCATGATGAACCGCGTGGCGGGTATCAGCTTTGATCTCGGTATCTTTACGAATATCAGCCCTGATCATATCGGACCGGACGAGCATAAGGATTTTGAAGAGTATCTCTCGTGGAAATCAAAGCTATTCCGGATGTGCAGGGTCGGGCTTGTAAACCGCGATGACGCAAACTATGCCGCCATGATCCAGGGGCATACATGCCGCCTGCACAGTTTTTCGTGGACGGACAGACCGGAAGAAGATAAAGGGACGCGGCCTTCGGGAGCTGCGTCAGAGACCCCGGTGGTTTTTGCCGATGCGTCAGGCGACGAGTCGTTTGTTCCTTCGTTTACAGCGTCAAACATAAAAAATATCAATACGCCCGGTTTTCTGGGTTTTACGATGGATTATCACGGACGGAGCGATTATACCGTCCGCGTCGGGATCCCCGGCGATTTTAACGTATACAACGCCCTGGCTGCCGTCTCCGCGGCGGATCTGCTGGGGGTTGGTCCCGAGGCAGTGAAAAAGGCCATGGAGAGCGTGCGCGTAAACGGCCGTATGGAACTTGCTCACGTATCCGCGCACTGCTCGGTAATTATCGATTACGCCCACAACGGCGTCAGCGCCCGCAGCATGCTCGCTACTCTCAGGTCGTATAAGCCGTCCAGACTGGTGGTGGTCTTCGGATGCGGGGGCAACCGCGATCCGCACAGGCGCTACGAGATGGGAGAGGCAGTGGGCAGTATGGCGGATCTGGCCGTGATCACCGCCGACAATTCCCGTTTTGAGAAGGTAGAGGATATCATGCGCGATATCCACAAGGGTCTTGACCCTACCGGAGGCGCATCGATCGATATCCCCGACCGCAGGGAGGCGATATCCTACGCAATCGAGAATTCGCGTCCCGGCGATCTGATTGCCGTGATCGGCAAGGGACATGAGGATTATCAGGAAGTGAACGGAGTGCGCACGCATTTTTCGGACCGCGAGGAAGTGGATGCGGTGCTCCGCCGCCTTGGATGGTAATCAGCCTGCTTTGACGTGCAGCTGTAAATACCTCCGGCGGCACGCTTTCGCTACCTTCGTCACGCAGCGGTACTAAATTCGTTCATCGCTTACGCTTGAACTCATTAAGTACCGGCGGTGCGACTGCACTAAAGCTCATCCATCGTCTTCGACTTG
>CAMOQY010000110.1 GCA_946623295.1 uncultured Lachnospiraceae bacterium
GAACACAATCTCGGACTGACCTGCGATCCTGTAAAGGGCCTGGTGCAAATACCGTGCATCGAGCGCAATTCGGTTGCCGCGATGAGAGCCATCAGCTCCGTGAATCTGTCGCAGTTTCTGACGAGCACACGCAAGATCTCGTTTGATGCCGTTGTTGCGACGATGTACCAGACCGGCCTTGATATGAACGAAAAATACCGCGAGACCTCCCACGGAGGTCTGGCTGTTATGTACAAGGAGTGAGCGGCGCCGCGGCCTGTATTCTTATTTAAGGAGAATCTTCCGATATGTTTGAAAACTGGACTTTTTACTGGGATTGGACGTATATCCTTGTCATAATCGGAGCGGTGATCAGTATGATCGCCTCCGCGAAAGTCAGATCGTCTTTCAATAAATACAGCAAGGTCATGAGCCGCAGCGGTATGACCGGAGCGGATGTGGCCAGAAGGATGCTCACGGACGCCGGTATAGGAGATGTGTCTGTCGCGCAGGTCTCAGGCTCGCTGACCGACCACTATTCTCCGAAAGACCGTATGCTCAGGCTTTCGGACAGTGTATACGGATCGTCCTCCGTTGCGGCGATAGGCGTTGCGGCGCACGAGTGCGGGCATGCCATACAGGACAAAGAAGACTACGGTCCTCTCAGACTGCGTACTCTTTCCGTACCTCTTGCGACCATCGGATCGAAAGTCTCCATCCCGCTCGTGATCATCGGCATTATCTTCGGACTTACCGGACTTGCCCGTGTAGGAGTGGTCCTTTTTACTCTGGTCGTGCTTTTTCAGCTTATCACGCTGCCTGTCGAGTTTGACGCCTCAAAAAGAGCCGTAAGGATACTTGAAAGAGACGGAATACTTGCCGCTGACGAGCTTTCGGGAGCGAAGAGCGTGCTCCGCGCAGCTGCCATGACATATGTTGCCGCGCTGCTTTCGTCCGTTCTCCAGCTGCTCAGGCTCGTCATGCTGACGCGCAGAAGGGATTGAAGACCGTTCCCCCCGCGGCGGAAGTTTGTAGATTATATTACAGGGTCTGAGCATGTTATCAAGATTAAGCGTTAAAAAACCTTACACCGTCTGGGTCGGAGTAGTAATGATCATAATCCTCGGGGTCGTCTCCGTGATGAATATGGTCATGGACCTGCTGCCGAGCATGAATCTGCCGTACAGCCTCGTCTATACCACCTACATCGGAGCTTCTCCGGAGGAGGTGGAGCAGACGGTCACAAGGCCTGTGGAGAGCGCGCTCGCAACGGTCAGCAACATCAAAAATATCCGCTCGGTCTCCTCCGAAAACGTCTCCATGGTGATCATGGAGTTTGAGGAGACGGCAAATATGGACTCCGCCACTATCGAGATGCGCGAAAATCTTGATCAGGTCAGCGCGTCGTGGGGAGAGGGCATCGGCACTCCCACGATAATGAATATCAATCCGGATATGCTTCCTGTGATGATAGCCGCGGTCGATTACGAAGGCCTCGATGGCGCAGATCTCAATGACTATGTCAAGGGGACACTGCTGAGCAGGCTCGAAAGCGTCGAGGGCGTCGCCAGAGTCAGCGCCTCCGGAGGCGTGACGGAATCCGCGGAGGTCGTGATCGACGAGCAGAAGCTTGAAAGCATCAACGAAGAAATCAGGACGGCGCTTTCTCAGAAGTTTACCGACGCAAGGACCGAGCTTCAGGAAGCCCGTGATAAAATAAACGAGGGACTTGACAAGGTCCGCGACGGTGAGCGGGAGATCTCGTCCGCCAAAGATCAGATCGGCAGCGGTATGAACCAGCTTACCGGCCAGTTCTATGACGCAAAGCAGGAGACGGACGCAAAACAGGCGGAGCTGACTGCGGCAAAGGACGAAATAGAGAGACAGCTCGCCGATCTTGCGGCTCAGAAAGAGAGTCTCGAGGCTACGAGAGCCTCGCTGGTGCAGGGTATCGAGCCCGAGCCCTTTGCAGAGCAGATAGCGCAGCTCGACGCCGGTATCGCCCAGGCGCAGGCCGGGATAGACGCACTTGAGGGCACAAAAAAGCAGATGGAAGACGGTCTGCTGGCCATAGATGAGGCAAAGAAACAGATCGAGCTCCAGGAATCCGATGCGGCGTTCAAGCTCTACAGCGCTCTTGCCGAGACCAGCGCGGGCTCCGTCACGCTCTCATCTACAAAGACCCAGCTCGAGAGCAGTCTTGAGCAGCTTGATTCATCTGCTGAAAACATCGACGATTCCGAACAGAGCGCCATTGACAAGGCAGATCTGAAAAACATCATAAACAGGGATCTCATCGGCAGGATACTGACCGCTCAGAATTTTGCCATGCCTGCCGGCTATATCACGGGAGATGACGGAGAGGACGTAATAGTCCGCGTCGGAAATAAGCTTGGCAGTATAGACGAGCTTGGCGGCATGGTACTCATCGATATGCATATCGATGATGTGGAGCCGATAAAGCTTTCCGACGTTGCGGAGGTGACCATCGTCGATGATTCGGGGAGCGTCTATGCTTCCGTAAACGGCCGTCCGGGCATCCTTCTGACCTTTGAGAAACAGACCGGTTACTCTACGAACGAGGTTTCAAAGAACGTACAGAAAGCCTTTGACCGCCTTAAAGAAGAAAACGGCGCGCTCGGCTTTACCATACTGATGGATCAGGGCCTGTATATCAATTATATAGTCGACTCGGTCTTCAGCAATCTCCTGTGGGGAGCGCTCTTTGCGATCATAGTGCTGGCACTGTTTTTGAGGAGCCTCAGGCCCACTCTCATAGTGGCGGTATCCATACCGGTCAGCCTGCTTGCCGCAATATCGGCGATGTATTTCACCGGGATAAACATAAATATCATTTCCCTGTCCGGACTGGCTCTGGCAGTGGGAATGCTGGTGGATAATTCCATAGTGGTGATCGAAAATATCTACAGGCTCCGCGGAGAGGGCGTGCCTCTTTACAAGGCGTGCGTGCAGGGAGCCCGCGAGGTGGCGGGGGCGATCATAGCCTCGACGCTCACTACCTGCTGCGTTTTCCTGCCTATCGTATTTACCGAGGGTCTGACCAGACAGCTCTTTACCGACCTCGGTCTTACCATGACTTACTCGCTGGCGGCGAGCCTTGTCATAGCTCTTACGCTTGTACCTGCGATGTCGTCCGGTCTGCTCGCCAAAACTCCGGGCAAGAAGGACAGGCTGCTTGAGGGGCTTCAGAACGCCTACAAAAAGAGCATCGTTTTCTGCCTGAGGCACAGGGCGCTGGTGGTCATAGCCGCCATCGTCATGCTCGCGGGAAGCGCGTACGGAGCGTACCGCAACGGCACCTCGTTTATGCCCACGATGGAGACTACCCAGCTCACGGTGACGATGAATGCACCCGACGGGAGCACCTTTAAGGAGATCACGGATCTTGCCGCTCAGGTCACCGACAGAGTGCTTTCGCTCGATGACGTGACGACCGTGGGAGCAATGAAGGGCGGATCCGGGATCTCGGGAATGCTGCGCAGCGGATCGGGAAGCGATACCTCTGTCCGTATGTACGTGCTGCTCCGTGAGGACAAAGCCCTGAAAAACAGCGAGATCCGCAGGGAAATACTCGAGCTGACGTCCGATCTGGACTGCGAGGTATCGGTCGAGGCTGAGATGGCCGATATGTCGGCCATATACGGCAGCGGGATTTCCGTAAAGCTTACGGGCAGGGATCTGGACAAGCTCAGCGAGATCGCCGTGGATTTCGCGGAAAAACTCGAGGCGGTGGAAGGCCTTGAAAATATCAGCAGCGGCATAGGCGAGACGACGCCGGAGCTGCGCGTGGTCGTGGATAAAGCCGCGGCTTCAGAGTACGATCTTACGGTCGCCCAGATCTACAGCCAGATCGCGGCAAAGGTCTCCGCGTCGCGTTCGGCTACGGTCCTCGAGACCGATGAAAAGAGTATCGACGTCTACGTCTACGACGGCGGGGCGAGAGAGTTTACCGCCGAGGATATAATGGCGATAGAGCTCACTTCGACCGGAAGCAGCGGTGAGAGCAAAAAGGTGGCGCTTTCCGAGGTGGCCGGCTTTGTGGATACCGAGAGCATGTCGTCCATATCACGCGAAAACCAGAACAGAACGATCACGATCAGCGCATCGCTTGCCGAGGGCTACAATATCGGTCAGACAGGATCAAGAGTCCAGGAGGCGATAGACGCCTATGAGCTTCCCGCGGGATACGAGCTGCGCGTCGCCGGACAGAACGAAAACATAAACGAGGCTCTGCAGCAGATGTTTATCATGCTCGGTCTTGCCGTTGTCTTTGTCTATCTTGTCATGGTGGCTCAGTTTCAGTCGCTCAGGATGCCGTTTATCATCATGGCGACCATACCTTTGGCATTTACAGGAGGATTTTTAGGACTTATAATCTGTAATATGGATCTGAGTGTCGTTTCCATGCTCGGCCTGATAATCCTGACGGGAGTCATAGTCAACAACGGCATCGTCCTTGTAGACTATATCAACCAGCTCAGACTTTCCGGTACGGAAAAGAAAGAAGCCATAGCGGAAGCCGGACGCACAAGGCTCAGACCGATACTTATGACTGCGATCACCACGATCCTGGGTCTGGTCATGATGGCTCTCGGCGTCGGAATGGGAGCGGATATGGTCCAGCCCGTGGCGGTCGTTACCATAGGAGGCATGATCTACGGCACGCTGACCACCCTGTGGGTAGTACCGTGTATTTACGATATCTTTACAGGCAAAAAGGAACTTAAGGCAAGGGACGTGGACTGATGGCAGAGAGTGCAGTAAATCTGCAGAAGGCCGGCACGTATAATACCGTTTCGGGAGAAAAGGCTGCGCGCAGCGCGGCGGAGGAGACCCGTAAGGTCATATCGGAGCTTGGAGAATCTATAAAGACCGGGGCTTTTGCCCCGGCCTATCTGCTGTACGGACCCGAGGGCTACCTTGTCAGATATTACAAAAACGCGCTGAAAAAAGCCATGGTCGGAGACGACGATATGAACTGTACCGTCATAAGCTCCGGCAGCTTTGATACGGATGAGTTTTTTGAAACAGCCCGGACCATGCCGTTTTTCGCCCCTTACAGGCTGATCATCGTAGAAAACTCCGGAGTATTCCAGGCAGGAGCGGGCGGAGGCGCAAAGCCCGAAGCCCAGAAGCTTTGCGAGCTTCTGCCGCAGCTCCCGGATACCACGAGGGTCATTTTTGCGGAAAGCGGCGCGGACCGCCGTTTCGCGCTGTTTAAGAGCTTTTCAAAGATCGGTAAGGTCTGCCAGTTTTCCTATATGGACCATGACTGGATAGTCAGATGGATCTGCGCCAGGGCCCGCTCCTGCGGAGCGCTCATGGAGCAGAGAGCCGCGGATATGCTGCTTTCAAGAGTCGGATCCGATCTGAATCTGCTTTCAAATGAGATCGACAAGCTCGTGGACTATACCGGCGGCAGCGGGCAGATAAAGCCCGCGGATATAGAGGCCGTCTCGTCGGTGCGGCTTGAGGACAGGATCTTTGATATGCTGAGCGCCGCGCTCGGCGGACGCATGGAAAAAGCGATGCGCATGTATGAGGATCTGCTGG
>CAMOQY010000111.1 GCA_946623295.1 uncultured Lachnospiraceae bacterium
CATCGCCGCGCTGATACACGAACCGAAGCTGTTCCTGATGGACGAGCCCTTTGTTGGACTTGACCCCAAGGCCAGCTTTGTACTCAAGGGATACCTCAGGGAAATGTGCGATAACGGAGGAGCTATATTCTATTCGACCCACGTTCTGGATGTGGCTGAAAAGATCTGTGACCGTGTCTCGATAATCAGAAACGGCAAGCTTGTGCGCTCGGGCAGCATGGACGAGGTCAAGGGCGACGAGTCCCTCGAGGAAGTATTCCTGGAGCTTGAGGGATAAGCGCGGAGGCTTTTATGAAAAGTATACTTATAAAAAAGGAGCTTAAGGCCTTTATACGCAGCTTCCTCAGAAAGAAGGACGGCACCTACGGCGACACAAAGAGGGGCATCCTTATCGCGCTTCTTTTTGTCTTTCTTTTCGGTTCGGTCGGTTTTTCCGTGTTCTTCATGCTTTCGGGCATCTGCGGACCGATCGTGTATATGGGCATCGACTGGCTGTATTTCTCGCTTATATCGATCGCCATCCTCTCCATCGGAGTGATAGGCGGCATATTTACCGCGTACACCAGTATCTACAAAGCCAAAGACAATGATTTTCTGCTCTCGCTCCCTGTGAGCGCTTCGGATATCATAGTTTCCAGAATGATCGGCGTCTGGACGATCACGCTGTTCTTTTCGCTGATCGTCGGGGTGCCTGCTCTGATCGCGTACTATGTGAACGGCAGATTCTCATTCGTTCTTTTGATAGAGAACATCATATTTATCCTGTCGCTTTCGCTCATTTCAGTGACCATCTGCTGCGTGCTGGGCTGGGTGATCGCGCAGTTTGCCGCGAGAGTGAGCGGTAATCTGAAAAACGCCGGCATAATGATCGTTTCCATACTGGGCTTCGGCGCCTACTTCCTCTTTGTGAACCGGATGTACGACATCGTTGAGTCCATAATCGGAAATCTGACCGGTATCGCGGCCGATTTTTCGGGCAATTTTAATCCCCTGTACATTGCCGGGGCGGCAGGAGCGGGAGATATCGTAAGACTGCTGATACTGTTTGGTGCGTCTCTCATACTTATCGCCGCGGCCGTGCTGCTTATCAGACCGCGCTTCGGAGCGCTCGCGACTGCGTCAAAGGCCGCAAAGGCCGAAAGATTTGACAGCGGCAGAGTCAAGGTAAAGGGTGCGCGCGGGGCTCTTCTGGGCAGGGAATTCAAACATCTTTTCAATTCGCCCGTATACCTGCTTAACTGCGCCCTGGGAGCGCTGATGGTTCCTCTCATTACGGGGATACTGCTTTTCAATATTCCTCAGGAGGCAGTCGGAGATCTTAAGGCATGGGTCGGAAGCTTTGCGGATGAGACGGTGATCGGACTTGTCTGCAGCGCGGTAGTGGTTTTCATGTCGTCAATGTGCTATATCACGGCGCCTTCTATCTCTATCGAGGGCAAAAACTTCTGGATATTGAAGAGCGCGCCGATAAACCCGATGGATGTTCTGGGGGCCAAGCTCCTGCTTCACATCATCGTAGCTGAGATACCCTCGGTCGCATGCATCATAGTGCTGGATATGTATTTCGGGATGCCGGCGGTATGCACTGTGCTCGGCGTACTGACGGTGGTCCTCTTTGTCATCTTTCAGGCGCTTTTCGGACTGTGCGTAAATCTGATCAAATATAATTTCAACTGGACCAGCGAGATCTTCGCAGTAAAGCAGGGTGCGAGCGTAGTTATCTCGATGTTCGGAAACATGCTGGTCACTCTGGCGGTATTTCTGCCTTATCTGCTCGTAATGTCCAGCGGGATACTTTATCAGATCATTGTCGCCGTGCTTATGCTGGTTCTGTGCGCAGTCCTGTTTCTGTGGCTTCGCAGCTCCGGTATCAGGCGCTACAACGCGCTTGAGGTATAAAATGGATTGACCGCAGCGCAAAAGAGTAGTAATATAAGGGTATCGTTAAAAAAATAACGAAGTGTCAGCGGGAAGCCCCGCTCCATATAGTAAAGGAGGATTTGTATTATGAAAAAGTTATTGTCACTTGTTGCAGTTATTATGGCTGCTGCAATGCTGGCAGGATGCGGTGAGGGCGCTTCCGGCAGCGAAGCCGCCACGTCTTCGGACGCTTCCGTCACGACGGAGGCAACGCAGCCTGAATCCACAGAGGCACCCTCATCTGAAGAGTCTTCCGAGGCTCAGGTTTCCTTTAAGCTCAGCGACACGCTGAATATCGGCGTGCTCAAGGGACCGACCGGTATCGGTATGGCCGCTCTCTTTGACAGAGCTGACGAGGGCTATAATATGCAGCTTTTTGATTCCCCTGATCAGGTCACGGCCAAGCTTATCAGCGGAGAGCTTGATATCGCTGCAGTTCCTTCAAACCTCGGCGCCGTTCTCTACAATACTACCGAGGGCGAGATCAGGGCTCTTTCTGTCGTCTGCGGCAGCACGCTTTATCTTGTCAGCACTACCGGAGAGGAGATCAAGGATATAAAGGATCTTGCCGGCAAGACTATCTACGCTTCGGGCAAGGGCGGTGTGCCGGAGTACGTTCTTTCTTACATCCTTGCTTCTTATGAGCTCAATGATGTGAAGGTAGAGTGGCTTGCTTCCCACGCCGACGCGATGAGCACGATGCTTACAGCGGAAGGCGGAGCTATCGCAATGCTTCCTGAGCCGAATGTCACGGTTGCAAAGAGCAAGTCCGAGAAAGCGGCCGTTGTGCTTGACCTCGGCGAGAAGTGGGAGGAGCTCAGCTCGGGCAAGCTGCCCATGGGTATCCTTGTCGTCAACAAGAACGTTGCCGAGACCAGACAGGACGACGTCAAGACCTTCCTTGAGGCAGGAGCATGGTCGACGGAGCAGGTCGTAAGCGGAGCGGAAGGCATCTATGAGAGGATCGCCGAGCTTGGTATCGTTCCTGCAGCGCCTATCGCAAAGGCAGTCGTTCCTTCCTGCGATATCATGTTTGTCTCCGGTGCTGAAAAAGTTTCCGGAATGCTTAACGGTTTTTACACGATCCTCAGAGACTTCAATCCGGATTCCGTAGGCAGAAACATCCCGTCAGAGGATTACTACGCAGATTTTGAATAAGTATTGATCTGCTTTCGGCTTTTTTGCCTGATCCCCTGAAGCATACAAATAACGATAACAGGAGAGTATTTTGAGCAGACTTAAGATCAAAGACTATGACAGAGCCAGAAGGGTCATGGACGGCCTCTATCTGGACACAGAGAGGAAGATCTCCGGCATGCCGCCGGGGATCTGTCCCGTTGATGTGGTGCTTACTTTTCTTCATATCAGCCAGACCCAGTCCTGCGGAAAATGCGTTCCGTGCAGGATCGGTCTCGAACAGCTTGCGAATCTGCTGCGCGATGTGCTGAGCGGTAAGGGCACCATGGATACGTTAAAGCTGATAAGAGAGACGGCCATGGCCATCAGCGACTCCGCGGACTGCGCCATAGGTACGGAGGGCGCAAAGCTTGTGCTCAAGGCCCTTGACGGCTTCAGCGAGGATTTCGAGGAGCACGTCAGGCACAACCACTGCATAAGCAAGCATCAGCATCCCGTGCCCTGTGTGTCCCTCTGTCCGGCAAGCGTGGATATTCCCGGCTATATTGCCCTTATAAACGAGGACAGGTGCGACGATGCGGTCAGGCTCATCCGAAAGGACAATCCTTTTCCCTCTGCCTGCGCTTATATCTGCGAGCATCCCTGCGAGCTGCGCTGCCGCAGGAGACAGATAGACGCCCCGCTCAATATCCGCGGTCTGAAACGCTATGCCGTGGAAAACGCCGTGGATCCGCCTCAGCCGCAGAGAGCTCCCTCTACGGGGAAACGTGTGGCTGTGATCGGCGGAGGTCCTTCGGGCCTTACCGCGGCCTACTACCTGTCTCTTATGGGACATGAAGTGGAGGTCTTTGAGCGCAGAAAACAGCTCGGCGGCATGCTCAGATACGGGATCCCCGCGTACAGATTCCCCAGAGAGATCTACGACCGCGAGATCGAATCGATCCTGTCGGTGGGGATCAAGGCGCATACGGATGTAAATGTAGGTACGGACATCAGCTGGGATGAGCTGGACAAAGGCTTTGACGCCATCTATATAGCGATAGGAGCTCAGACTGACAACAAAATCGGATTGCCAGGCGAGGATGCCGAGGGTGTCATCTCGGCTGTCGAGCTGCTTCGCGGGATCGGAGACGGAGAGCATCCTGATTTCACAGGCATGAATATCGTCGTGGTCGGCGGAGGAAATGTCGCCATGGACGCCAACCGTACGTCACTCAGGCTCGGCGCCAAAAAGGTCACCTGTGTCTACCGCCGCAGGCTTGAAGATATGACTGCCCTGCGCGAGGAAGTGACAGGGGCTATGGCCGAGGGCGTCGATATGCAGACGCTGATGGCGCCTGTCCGCATCAAAGTCGAGGACGGCAAGGCGGTCGCTCTGGTGGCCCAGCCGCAGCTTACCGGTCTCATCGACCGGGCAGGACGTCCCGCGCCCTACAACTCCGATGAGAAAGAGGTAGAATATCCGGCCGACCTGATCATTATGGCCGTAGGCCAGGCTATAGACAGCGGTGATTTTGAAGCCGCCGGAGTGACCGTGGAGCGCGGCAGGATCGTTGCCGGTCTTGACTGCAAGGTCGCCGATATGGACAAGGTCTTTTCCGGAGGCGACTGCGCGTCCGGCCCTTCGACCGCGATAGCCGCCATAGCCGCGGGAAAGACGGCCGCAGCAAATATAGACGAGTATCTGGGCTTTGATCATAAGATCAGCGTAGACGTTGAGATACCTGCGCCCAGGCTGCGCAACAAGGATCCGAGAGGCCGCATCTCCAGTACTGAAAGGCCCGCCCGCGAGCGCATCGCTGATTTCGGGGACGTGGAGAACTGCATGACCTGCCAGGGCGCGAAAGCGGAATCCGGCAGATGCCTGAGGTGCGATTACTTCGGATACGGGATATTCAGAGGGGGGAGGACGGATCAATGGTAAACATAACTATCGACGGGATCTCTCTCTCGGTCAAAGAAGGGACGACCATCCTGAGCGCGGCAAAAAGCGCAAACATAGATATCCCGACTCTCTGTTACCTCAAGGAGATCAATGAGATCGCTGCCTGCCGTATCTGTCTCGTGGAGATAGAAGGGCTCGACGAGCTGGCGCCTGCCTGTACCACTATGGTAGAGGAAGGCATGGTGATCACCACCAGAAGTCCGAGGGTGCGCATGGCCCGCAGGGTCAATCTGCGTCTTATCCTCAGCCAGCACGAGACGAACTGCACCCACTGTACCCGCAGCGGCAACTGTAAGCTCCAGAAGCTTGCAAACGATTACAATTTCATCGGCGAGCACTATCAGAGGGAATATCCCAATACCGAGGATTACGGCTCACCGCTTTTCAAGAAGGACAACCGCTGCATCAAGTGCATGCGCTGTATCAATATCTGCTCTGAGATGCAGACCGTGAATGTCTGGGATCTCATCGGGACAGGGTCGCACACCAGAGTCGGTATAAGC
>CAMOQY010000112.1 GCA_946623295.1 uncultured Lachnospiraceae bacterium
CGGCGGACGGCTTTGGAAAATTCGGAGCAAACGATGTCGAAGACCCTGAGGGCTGGGCCTGCGAGGCGCGCCGCTACTATTTCGGCATCGTCGGTAAATACGGCGCTCAGGTACAGAGAGTGCTGGCAAAGGCAAAGACTCTCGACATCAGCGTCATCTGCCCGCTGCACGGCCCCGTGCTTTCCGATGATCTTGGATATTACCTTTCCACTTATGACACCTGGTCATCCTACGGAGTGGAAAGCGAGGGTATTGCCGTATGCTACACCTCTGTCTACGGAAATACAAAGCAGGCGGCGCTGCAGCTTGCCGATCTTCTGAAAAAGAAGGGCTGCCCCAAGGTCGCTGTCACGGATCTTGCCAGGGATGACATGCCCGAGGCAGTAGAAGACGCGTTCCGTTACGGAAAACTCGTCCTTGCGACTACTACCTACAATGCGGATATATTCCCGTTTATGAGGACATTTATCGAGCATCTGACTGAACGCGGCTATCAGAAGCGCACCATAGGCATCATCGAAAACGGAAGCTGGGCTCCCCAGGTCGCTAAGGTAATAAAGGGGATGTTCGAGGGCAGCAAGGATATCAAATTCTGCGAGAATACCGTCAGCATCAAGTCCGCGCTGAATGAACAGAGCAGAGCGCAGCTCGAGGCCCTTGCCGACGAGCTCTGCCAGGGCTACCAGCAGATCAGCGGAGATACCGTAAATAAAAATGATATGAAGGCGCTCTTTAATATCGGTTACGGTCTCTATGTGGTCACTACAAACGACGGGAAAAAGGATAACGGCTGCATAGTCAATACAGTCAGCCAGCTTACGGACAGCCCCGCGAGAGTTGCCGTCTGCATCAACAAGGCAAATTACACTTATCATACGGTAGCCCAGAGCGGCATAATGAACGTAAACTGTCTCAGCGTGGATGCCCCGTTCAAGGTGTTCCAGAACTTCGGCTTCCAGAGCGGAAGGGCCATCGACAAATTCGCGAACTGGGAGGAGGAGCTTCCCCGCTCCGGCAACGGCCTCGTATTCCTGCCCAGATATATCAACGCCATGATGAGCCTCAAGGTCATCGATGAAGTGGATATGGATACTCACGGCATGTTCATCTGCGAGGTCACCGAAGCCAGAGTCTTCTCAAAGGCCGAGACCATGACTTATACCTACTACCAGAAGAACGTGAAGCCCAAGCCCGAGACCGAAGGCAAGAAAGGCTGGGTCTGCAAGGTCTGCGGATACGTCTATGATGGGGAAGAGCTTCCCGACGATATCGTCTGCCCTCTTTGCAAGCATGGCGCAGCGGACTTTGAAAAAATACAGTAAAACCATACAGTCGGTATTTCTCCGATCCGGAGGCGGAAGATGAGTAAGGAAAAAGAAAACAGTCAGCAGCCCACTCAGGAAGAGATGGCCGAAAGCCGCAGCAAAGTAATAGTACGCACGAGCTTTATCGGTATAGCCGCGAATATCCTGCTCGCAGGCTTTAAGGCAGTGATCGGACTGTTCTCCAACAGTATTGCGGTAGTGCTCGATGCGGTAAACAACCTCTCCGACGCGCTTTCCTCGGTGATCACGATCATCGGTACAAAGCTTGCCGGCCGCCCCGCGGACAAAAAGCATCCCATGGGTCACGGACGCATAGAGTACCTTAGCGCTATGATCATAGCCGCTATCGTACTGTATGCAGGTATCACGTCGCTCATCGAGTCGATCAAAAAGATCATAGATCCCGAAACGGCCGATTACAGCCCGGTATCACTGATTATAATCGGCGTGGCGATCCTGACAAAGATCTTCCTTGGCCGCTACGTCAAAAAGACCGGTGAGAGAGTCAATTCCGGCTCACTTATAGCCTCCGGGTCGGACGCTATGTTTGACGCGATCCTTTCCGCCTCGGTGCTTGCCTCCGCCATCATCTTTCTGACTGCCGGAGTTTCCCTGGAGGCGTATGTAGGCGTCGCTATTTCCTGCTTTATCATCAAGGCAGGCATAGAAATGATGATTGACACCCTCGGAGACATCCTGGGAAGACGCCCCTCGCAGGAGCTCTCGCGTAAAATAAAGGATATTATCAACAGCGAGAGCGAAGTGCGCGGCGCTTACGATCTGTTCCTCAATGATTACGGACCGAACCGCTTTTACGGCTCGGTCCATATTGAGCTGCGCGATACAATGACAGTCGAAGAGGTAGATGTCCTGACACGCCGCATCGAGGAAAGGATCTTTGCCGAGACGGGCGTTATTATGACCGGCGTAGGCGTTTACTCGTATAATACTCAGGATACCGAGGCGGCGCATGTCCGCAATCAGATCGTCCAGCAGGTGATGAGCCACGACTGGGCGCTGCAGCTGCACGGTTTTCACCTCGACAGCGCGAAAAAGCAGGTACGTTTTGATGTGGTCATGAGCTTTGATATCGACAGAAAGGAAGGGCTGGAGATCATTTCACGTGAGGTCGGAGAGATGTTTCCGCAGTATTCCTTCACGATCGTTCCAGATGTGGATATCTCCGATATCTGATCCGCATAAAAGCCGCGCTCTTTTATTTACGCCGGTATACCGCTATTGAAATAAACATGTTCGTTTGATATAATTTCTTAAATATATTTTTGGAGGTTTTACCATGAAGGAAACTGTGGAGACCCGCATTACACATATTATCGAACAGGACGGAGTGTGCGGCAGTGTCACGATACCTGACGATGCCTTTGCGATCATCGCCGTTTTCGCCGCGCTCGAGTGCGAGGGAGTCTACTGCGTTGACGGCAATATCACCGCAGACAAAGTACCCAAACTCAGCTATCAGAACATGGCCGGCGTCAAGGTCGACGTGAGAGAAGGAAAGGTCAAGGTCTTCCTGTCTGTCAGGCTGAATTTCGGATATAACATCCCTGAGGTCACAGCCGCGATCCAGGAAAAGGTCCGCAGCTCCATCGAGAGCATGACAGGCTTTACCGTAAAGAAGGTCCACGTCAGGATTTCCGATATAAACATTGCTTAAGGCGGGCTTTGAAATGACACGCAGAATGATGCGAACCCACGTTTTCAATGAGCTGTATTTCCGCAGCTTTTATGAGAGCGAAGACTTTGACAAACAATGCAGTCTCTACCTCGACGAGGAGCAGATCGAGCCGGCGGACGCGGCTTTGCTGAAGGAACGCGCGGAAAAGATCGCGGCCCTTTTCCCGGAGCTTGACGCGCGGATCAACTCTGCGGCCCTCGGCTGGACGACCGAACGCATGAGCCGTGTGGACCTGGCGATCCTCAGACTCGCGGTATATGAGGCTTTTTACGATGAGGATATACCTGAAAAGGTAGCTTTCAACGAGGCTGTCGAGCTCGCCAAGAGCTACGGCGGAGATGAGTCGGCAGCCTTTATAAACGGTATTCTCGGAAAGCTTTCAAGAGAGGAGAGATAAGCTTTGCGATATGCAAGGCCCGGAGGAAGATATGGCAAAAACAATATACCGGGTCAGCCAGGTAAATGCATATATAAAGAATCTTTTTGATAACGACTACGCCCTCCGTCAGATCTCTGTAAGGGGCGAGATTTCAAATTGTAAATACAACGGCTCCGGTCACATCTATTTCACGTTGAAGGATGAGGCGGGAGCTGTTTCTTGTGTGATGTTCGCCGGAAAGAGGCCCAGAGGACTGCGCTTCGTGCTTGAAAACGGCCAGTCCGTCGTGGTCAGCGGAAACGTCAGCGTATACGAGCGCACGGGCACCTACCAGCTGTACGCGGATGAGATCGTACTTGACGGCAGAGGCGATCTCTTTCTCAAGTTTGAGGAGATCAAGAAAAGGCTTTCCGAGATGGGCATGTTTGCTCCGGAGTACAAAAAGCCGATACCGCGTTTTGCGTCAAAAGTCGGCGTCGTCACCGCCGCGACCGGAGCGGCCATCCAGGATATCATCAATATCAGCAGCCGCAGGAATCCTTACGTCCAGCTGATACTGGCGCCGGCGACTGTACAGGGCGATATGGCGGCAGAGAGCATCGTAAAGGGCATCAGGAGGCTCGATAAGATGGGCCTTGATGTGATAATCGTCGGCCGCGGCGGAGGGTCCATAGAGGACCTCTGGGCTTTTAATGAGGAGATAGTAGCCAGAGCCATCTTTGATGCGGAGACTCCGATAATATCCGCGGTAGGTCACGAGACCGACACTACCATAGCCGATTTTGCCGCCGATCTGAGAGCGCCGACCCCGTCGGCAGCGGCAGAGCTCGCAGTATTTGATCTGGCCGCATTTGAACATGAGCTTGACTCTCTTGTCCAAAGGCTGACCCGGGATATGCGTTCAAAAGTTTCCGTATCGAGACTCACGCTGCACTCGCTGCGCAGCAGCCTTGAGAAACAGAGCCCCGGATACAGGCTCCGGACCCGCCGGGCCCAGCTCGCGATGGATGAGAAATATCTCAGCTCCCTCATTCATTCGCGTCTCGAGGGCAGGCGCAGCGCTCTTGCGCTGCTCGCCGGAAGGCTGCAGGCTCTCTCGCCGCTTGAGAGGATGAAGAGCGGTTTCGGCTTTGTCTCGGACACAAACGGCATAGCGGTAAAGAGTATCGGCGATGTGAAGCCGGATATGGAGCTTGTGACAGTCATCAGAGACGGAAAGATCCGCTCCAGAGTTCTTTCGGCAGAGCCGCTGAAGTGACGCGCTCAGTGAAAGAGTTTTACCGTATTTATTGATCTGTGATAACTGATCGGAGGAGACAGATATGTCTGATAAAAAGGATATGACCATGGAAGAGGCCTATGAGGCGCTTAAGAGCCTTATCGGGCGCATGGAGGGAGAAGACCTACCGCTCGAGGACAGCTTCGGACTGTTTGAGGAAGGGCTTTCACTGGTTAAACTCTGCAACGAAAAACTGGACACGATCGAAAAAAAGATCATGATCCTGGAAGAGGAAAACGAGAAATGATCGAGGATATTATCAGGGACTATCTGCCCGGGGATGCCTCATGGGCGGAGGGTCTTCGCGAGGCCATGAATTACAGTGTGCTCGCCGGAGGCAAGAGAGTGCGCCCTACGCTTATGCTTGAGACATACAGGCTCTTTGGCGGCAGCGGCAAGGTAATAGAGCCGTTTATGGCCGCTATCGAGATGATCCACAGCTATTCGCTCGTACATGACGACCTCCCCGCTATAGATAATGACGAGCTCAGACGCGGCCACCCCACTACGTGGAAAAAATTCGGAGAAGCCACGGGCGTGCTGGCAGGCGATGCGCTTCTGACCTTTGCTTTTGAGACAGCCGCAAAGGCCTTTGAGATGGATGCGGATCCTGCGGCGGTAGGCAGAGCTATAGGCGTGCTCGCGCAAAAGGCCGGGATTTTCGGGATGTGCGGAGGAGAGTACGTGGATACTGCCGTCACCGGAAAGGCCGTAAGCGAGGAGCAGCTTTATTATATCTACAGTCTTAAGACAGGGGCGCTGCTTGAGTGCTCCATGATGATCGGCGCAATACTTGCCGGGGCCTCCGATGCGGAT
>CAMOQY010000113.1 GCA_946623295.1 uncultured Lachnospiraceae bacterium
CGTCAAAGCGTTTTTCGGGCTTTTTTCAGATAATTTGTGAACTTTTTTAAAAAAGAGTGGCAAAATATTTACTTTTTGGATATATTAAGATACAATATGAGCCGTTAGAATTCTACGTCTACTCTTCAGGAGGAAGTACAATGGTTAATTATCAGATGGGAGAACTTGAGGGACGTTTTGCGGATATAATCTGGGAGAATGAGCCGGTAAGTTCCGCTGAACTTGCAGCGCTGGGCGAGAAGGCCTTCGGATGGAAAAAGACTACCGCGTATACTGTTCTGAAAAGGCTTTGCCTGAAGGGCATTTTCCAAAACACAAGAGGAGTTGTTTCTTCGTGCCTCAGCCGCGACAGATTTTATGCGGAAAAGAGCGTCAAGTTTGTAGATGATTTCTGCGGCGGCTCTCTTTCGGCATTTGTATGCGGATTCTGCTCGTGCAAAAAGCTGAATAAAAAAGAGGCCGAGGAAGTCGCAAGGATCATCAAGGAGAATACCAAGAGTAAATGATCCGTTTGATCCGCCGTTGCGCGGACACGAAAAAGACCGGGACTGCCGGTCTTTTTTGCGTTGTTTTTTACGCCGCCTGAAATAAAACGGAGCGCTTACTTTGACGCCAGATAGGTGTTGATGTCCTCGATCAGCAGATCCTCGTCCATGCCGTGGACCATGCAAGCCTCCTCGAGAGTCTCGCCCTGGGATGAAGGACAGCCTACGCAGTGCATGCCGGCGTTCATCAGGATGGGTGCGATGCTGATATCGGCAGCGAGTATCTCGCCTATGGTCATATCTTTTGTTACTACCATTCTTTTTTCCTCCATATTATTATTGGCCTTGCGGCGCTTGGCTGCGCCTTTTCGGACCGCTGGTAAGTATATTACAAAGAAAGAGTCTTTTCAACAGTTTTCACTTGAATTTACGCTATGCATGTATTAAAATGTGCATGCACATAAGAAGTACTAAAGGAGGATTTTGCTATGGCATACGTTATTTCAGATGAGTGTTTAATGTGTGGATCCTGCGCTGGTGAGTGCCCTGTAGGCGCCATCTCCGAGGGAGACGGAAAGTATGTTATCGACGCTGACGCCTGCCTTGACTGCGGCACCTGTGAGGCTACCTGCCCTGCCGGCGCTATCTCTCAGGGTTGATCGTCCGTATAAAGGAGCGGCCTCTTTTTGAGGCCGCTTTTTTATGTATGCCGATACTCAGATCAGCTTTCTTCTGTACCACTTGCTTCCGCAGAACCTGGCTATAAAAATGATGCTGCGCACTGTCCAGTCGAGGAACATTGCCAGCCAGACTCCGTACACACCCATGTCAAAGGCAAGAGCCAGCAGATACGAGGCGCCCACGCGGAAAAGCCACATGGAAATCATCGATACGATCATGGTGAAGCGCGCGTCGTTTGCGGCGCGGAGAGTGTTCGGGGTATTAAAGGACAGCGACCAGATGGGATTTGCGATCGTGTGCCAGAGAATAAGCGTCGAGGCGATCTCGTATGACTGCGGACTCATATCGTAGAGTCCCAGCAGCACGGGCCTGAGCAGTACGGTGACTACGCCGACCAGCACGTTGGAGACGATGGATATACCGATAAGTATCTTTGTATAGCGCCTCGCTTCGTCTACTCTGCCCGCGCCGATACAGTGACCGACGATCGTTACAAGCCCGAGGCTTATGGCAGTTCCGGGAATAATCATGTAGTTGCACAGTGATGACGCAACGGAATTTCCCATGATGGAAGAGGTGCCGAACATCGCGATAAGCGAGAGCACGACGATCTTGCCGAGCTGAAAGATTCCGTTTTCGATACCGGTCGGAATACCGACGGAGAGGATCTTTTTGATGACGCGCATCTTCGGACGCAGCTTGTGGAGACTGCTGACGTAGATGGCGTTCTTTTTGTTGTGAAGAAGCCCCAGGATAGTCATGGAGCCGATGACGCGCGATATGAGAGTAGCGATGGCTGCTCCGGCGACGCCCATATCCAGTACAAAGATAAACAGAGCGTTTCCGGCGATGTTTATGAGGTTCATCATCAGCGAGACACGCATCGATATCCCGGAATTGCCTATGGAGCGGTAGATAGCGGCGCAGGAGTTGTATATGCCGAGGAAAGGATACCCGAGGACAGTGAAAATAAAGTAGGTCATGGCGCTGGACATGACGTCGGCCTCGACGCGCCCGAAGATGAAGCCGAGCAGCCCGCGTCCGCCAATCAGCATGACGCAGGTAAAGGCAAGCGCTATTCCGGTGGAGGCAAACAGAAGCTGGCCTGCGGCCTCTCTGGCTGCTTCAGGCTGCCTGTGCCCGATGTACTGCGAGCAGACGACCGCGCCTCCTGTAGCCAGAGCGGATAAAACGACACGTACAAGGTGGTTGATGTTGTCCACGAGCGAGACGCCGGATACGGCTGCTTCGCCGGCACGCGAGACCATGATCTGGTCGGCAAGCCCTACGGTAACAGCCAGTATCTGCTCTACCAGCAGCGGGATCATCAGCGCAGCTATCGCCTTTGCCGAAAAAACATGTCCTGCCTTTTTTTCTTCCATTACCCCTCTTTTTCCGTCCGGCCGTAAGATTTTCTGACCGAACTAAAGCGGACGTTTTCACGTCCGCCGGTGTTATTTGTTAAATAAAATCATCTTTTTGACAATCGCGCGAGCGCGTCGCCGTCATAAACCGTAGTGTAGTGTTCACGGTAATATGCCTCGCTCATACAGTTGACCCGTACCTGCGAGCCGTACTCAGTGAGCAGGTTGCAGATCTTGTTGAACAGCTCAGCGTCGCATTCACCCTTGTGAAGAACAAGATAGAAGCCGCCGTCGGGTCTCTCGTAAAGACTGGACTCCTGATCGAAAAACCTGCCTGCTATAGAGGCCGCAGACCTCGCTTCTTTGAGATCTTCAAAGAAAAATGCCCTGTAGAGGTCGTCAGGCTCGCCGGCCTCGTCCTTGCTCTGGGTGATCTCTCTTGTGGCAAGATCGATAAACCTGCCGAAGGCGCGCAAAACATCCTCAGCCGTGCTGTGGGCAGGCGCGGAGGTATCAGGGACGGAGGAACCGAGCCGGGACATCACGGAAGGAGCAAATCTCGCAAAGCGCGTATCGAGCTCCTCCGGATTATCGACTTTTGTGATAAAGCACACAAGCCCGTCGCCTCCCATAGGGATCGCTTCGATCATGAGGGGAGAGCCCTCTGCCTGAAAGCCTACGAGATTACCGGCTTCCTCGATCATATCGTTAAAGAGCTTGCGGGCCTTTTCCGTACCGTAGGCCAGCTCGCGCAGATTGATCTGGCGCGATTCCAGATCGCGGCTGCTGAGCGTGCATTTTATTTGATTGTCGTTGACTCTCTCTATTTTCATATTCTATAGTTTATCTGTTTTCGTGGAAATGTAAATATCAGAAGGCCTTTTTTCATAAAAATTTAATTTTTAGGCGTGTGCCGCCCGTATTGAATGAAAACGGCGTCTGTTGTATAATATCGCAGTCAGACGCGTTAAAGATAGGAAGTATTTATGAATTATATCGTTTTTGATCTGGAATGGAACCAGAGCCCGGGGGGCAAGGCGCATGAAAATCCGCGGATGCCCTTTGAGATCATCGAGATAGGCGCCGTAAAGCTCAGCGACAGGCGCAAAAAGATCGACACCTTTTCAGAAGTTATCAGGCCGCTGGTCTACCACAAGCTTCACTTCAGGATGAAAGAGGTAGTGCCGCTCAGCGAGGAGGAGCTCTCGCGGGCGAGGACATTTTCCAGGGTCGTCAGGGATTTTATCAAGTGGATAGGCGATGAGGAGTTCAGATTCGTTACCTGGGGAAACCTGGATGTGATGGAGCTCCAGCGCAACCTCGACTACTACCGCATCCCGTATGATTTCGGAAAGCCGCTGCTTTATTATGACCTGCAAAAGCTCTACAGCATCCTCAATGATGACGGCAAGAGCCGCCTTGCTCTCGAGGACGCGGTCGACGTACTTGGCATAGAAAAGGACATCCCCTTCCACAGAGCCTACGATGACGCCTATTATACCGCAAAGGTCATGCAGACGATCGATTTCAAGGCTGTAAAAGAATACCTCTCGGTGGATTACTACCATCTGCCGCAGACCCGCGAGGAGGAGATAAATCTCGATTTCCCGACGTATTCAAAATTCGTCTCGAGAGTCTTTCCCGACAAGGTCGCCGCTATGAACGACAAGGGCGTGACGCTCCTCACCTGCCCCAAGTGCAAGATGCCGGTGTGGCGCAAGCAGAAGTGGTTTTCGACCGGAAGCAGCGGGGTATATCTGGGACTTGTAAAGTGCCCGCGCCACGGCTACGTCAAGGGCAAGATTCGCATGAAAGCAGCTCCCGGAGGCGAGTTTGCGGTAAGGACCGTAAAGCTTGCCAGTGAGGAGGAAGCCCAGCGCATAAGGGAGCGGAGAGAACAGCTCCAGGAAAAACACCGCAGAGAGCGCCGCAGACACAAGGCGGCGAAGTGATAAAAAGGACGGCCCCGTATGGTGCATTCGATGAAGGCATCTTACGGGACCGTCCTTTATCTGTATGACCGCGCTGTCTCTATCTGAGCGGTCACTCTACTGTAATGAACACATTTTCCGCATGATCCGAATACAGGCCGGTCATGCTCTCTCCGAATTTCTCGGAGATCATCGTACGGATGAGGTTTTCGATCCGAACATGCTCGGGGGTGCGGCAGTCGAGATTTACCGCCTTTTCCAGATCGACCCATTCGCTCTCGGCTGACGCGGCCAGCATCAGGCCGTCGCTCTCGTCCTGGTCGGAGACGAACGAAGTGCCGGCGAAGTCATTGAGGGTATCTACGAATTCTTTTTCTGTGAAACGGAGCGTCTTTTCTTTTTTCATGGCATATCCTTTCGTGACTTTGACAGATCCCTCGGATCCTGCGGAAAGTATAGCATTTTCCGATGCTCCTTGCAATATTTTAGTCATGCCTATATAATAAGTGTGTCATGAAGAAACTCAGCGTTAAAAGCAGACGGGTGATCTGGATTGCGGTGTTCGTGCTGATGAACGCCGTGGTTCTTTTTTTTACCGCTGAAGCTGACTTTTCAAAGGATACTCCCTCGATAAAGGGCACGATCGCCCCCGGAAACGCCTTGTTTCTTATAGGCGCCGTGCTCTGCCTGTTCCTTGTGCTTGCGTGCGAGACGATCAAATACGTGCTCATGATGAAACGGCTTGGCGAAAAGGTCTCGCCGAGAACCGCATTTGAGACGGCCGCGCTCGGAAAGTACTACGACTGCATTACTCCCTCCGGCGCGGGAGGACAGCCCTTTCAGATATGGTTCGTCCACTCCAGAGGCTACTCATCGGGAGCGTCCTCATCGATGCCATTGGCCGGTTTTGTCACGATGCAGTACGGCTTTGTCATCATTGCCCTTATCGTGTTTATCTTCAACAACGACGCGATCGATTCGGTGCCCATAAAG
>CAMOQY010000114.1 GCA_946623295.1 uncultured Lachnospiraceae bacterium
CATAAGAGCGCTCGAATTTTACAGGCATACCGGGACGAAAATATCCGCACACAATCTTTTGGAGAGCGAAAGACCCTCTCCGTATAATTTTGCGTATTTTGTACTCAGGTGGGACCGCGCGGAGCTCTACCGCCGCATAGAAGAGCGCGTGGACCGCATGATGGAGGACGGGCTGCTCGACGAAGTCAGAGCCCTGCGCGAGGCAGGCGCTGTTCCGGAAATGATATCGATGCAGGGACTTGGCTACAAGGAGCTGCTTTCGTATCTGAACGGCGAATGCACTCTGGACGAGGCGGTGAGCCTGATAAAGAAGAGCACGCGGCATTACGCAAAACGGCAGGAGACCTGGTTCAGAAGAGAAAAGGACGTCATCTATCTCGATGCAGGTAAAAAGAGCCCTGAGGAGCTTCTTTCCGACATCATAAATATATTAACTGAAAAGGAGATACTGCAGAAGCAGTAAACAAAAATGACTGAAACTGAAAAAATGTATCTTGAGGGCGGGGTCTCAAAGGAAGTCCTTGCCCTCGCCGATGAAGTTCTTGGCGAGCTTTCGGAGCGTTTTGAACGCATAGACAGGATCGCAGAGTACAACCAGCTCAAGGTCCTCGGCGCGATGAGAAAGAACCGCGTGGATTCGTCGCATTTTGCCGCGACCACGGGATACGGATATAATGACGCGGGCCGCGATACGCTGGAGAAGGTGTACGCGGATGTCTTTCATACGGAGGACGCTCTCGTACGCTCGCAGATCACCTGCGGCACGCATGCGCTGAATCTGGCTCTTTCATCAAATCTGCGTCCCGGAGACGAACTTCTTTCACCTGTCGGCAAACCCTACGACACTCTTGAGGAAGTAATAGGGATCAGACCTTCAATGGGCTCTCTTGCCGAATACGGCGTCACATACGCTCAGGTAGATCTGCTCCCGGACGGAGGTTTTGACTGGGACGGAATAAGAAACGCCATCAATGAGCGCACGCGACTTGTAACGATCCAGCGTTCAAAGGGCTATGCAAGCAGGCCGACTCTCTCCGTGGCTCAGATAGGAGAGCTGATCGCCTTTGTAAAGAGCATAAAGCCCGATCTGATCTGCATGGTCGATAACTGCTACGGTGAGTTTACCGAGACCATCGAGCCCTCCGATCTCGGAGCGGATATGGTAGTCGGCTCGCTTATAAAAAATCCGGGAGGCGGACTTGCCCCGGCAGGCGGCTACATCTGCGGAAGCGCCGCCTGCGTAGAAAATGCCGCGCGCAGACTGACTTCTCCTGGTCTTGGGCGCGAGGTTGGCGCCAATCTCGGAACGAATCCTGCTTTTTATCAGGGCTTTTTCCTTGCTCCGACGGTCACTGCTTCCGCGGAGAAAGGCGCGATCTTTGCCGCGAAGCTCTACGAGCGGCTTGGCTTTAAGGTCCATCCGGCGGGGGATGCCGAACGCCATGATATAATCCAGGCGATAGATCTCGGCTCTCCGGAGTATATGAAGGCCTTCTGCCTCGGCATCCAGGCCGCAGCGCCCGTAGACAGCTATGTCGTTCCCGAGCCGTACCCCATGCCCGGATACGATGACGACGTCATCATGGCAGCAGGAGCTTTCGTGCAGGGAGCATCGATCGAGCTGTCGGCGGACGGACCGCTCAGACCTCCCTATACGGTCTATTTCCAGGGCGGCATAACATGGTATCACGCAAAATACGGCATCATGCTCTCGCTCCAGAAGCTTATAGACGCAGGTTTTAAGTTGTGATATAATCTGACACAAGCCTTTAAGTCTGAAAGTGGATGCTTGGAGGCATATGAAAAATACAAACAATTGCAAAATGAATCAGCTGCCTGTCAGTGAGAGGCCTTATGAAAAGTGTCTTGAGCAGGGACCGGCAGCTCTTTCGAGTACGGAACTGCTCTCGGTTATCCTTAAGACAGGTACGAGAGAAGAGAGCGCATCGCAGCTGGCGTCGCGGCTTCTGTCTGTCTACAGCGGAGATCATCCTCTTTCGGATATTTTCAGCGCGGCAGCCGATGAGCTTTCCGAGATCAAAGGCATCGGTCCGGTAAAGGCCATTACGCTTCAGTGCGTAGGCGAGCTTTCCAGGCGTCTGAGCGCGGAAAAAACGAGAAACCGCATCGTGATGACGACTCCGTCCTCTTTGGCGGGTCACTACATGGAGCGGCTCAGGCACCTGCCTCACGAGGAGATATGGGGCGTGTTCTTTGACTCGAAGGGCGGCCTTATACGTGATTATCTGATATCCAGAGGCACTGCAAATGCTTCGCTTATCACTCCGAGAGAGCTTTTTATACATGCTCTCCGCAACAAGGCCGTATTTGCGGCGGTCGTGCACAACCACCCCAGCGGCGACCCCACTCCCTCAGATGACGACGTCAAAGTCACAAGGCAGATGTCGAGAGCAGGGAGCATTATCAATATTCCGCTCTTTGATCATATCGTGATCGGCGACGGAGTATACTGCAGCATGAGAGAAAAGCATTTAATATGAACAATAACGAGTCCAAATTCCAGCCAAGGCATCTGCTGCTGATCATCGTCATCCTCTGTGTGATCCTGATCATCCTCAGCAGTATAAGCTCGTCTGTAAACAGCTCGGTCAGAGGTGTTTTAAACGACGTGCTCACGCCTATGCAGAGCGGTCTCAACCGCGTCGGCAGCTTTATATCCGACGAGGCTGAAGATCTGGCGCGGCTCCGCAAAATAGAAGAGGACTACAAGGCTCTCTCCGACGAGGTAGCTTACCTTCGCGAGCAGAATACGCGCTATCAGCTCCAGGAGATCGAGCTTGCCAGATACAGATCTCTTCTTGACATGAAGGAGGAGTACGAGCAGTATCCCTCCATCGGGGCTCATGTCATAGGAGAGAACTCATCCAACTGGAATCATACCGTTCTTATCGACCGCGGCTCTTCCGACGGGATCGCGGTCAATATGAACGTCATCGCCCAGGGCGGACTTGCCGGAATAGTGACGTCTGTCACTGCAAATTCATCTACTGTACGGCTCATTACGGACCACGACTCGCAGGTGGGAGCGATGGCACTTATCACACAGGATTCCTGCATTGTCAGGGGCGATCTCGAGGTATATCAGGAGGGGCGTCTTATCCTTGAAAAGATCAACAAGGACGCCAGGATCTCAGACGACTACAAGATAGTGACAAGCAACAAGAGCAGTCTCTACCTTCCCGGGATCCTCATAGGCTACGCGCGCGATATAGATACTGATTCCAACAGTCTGACCAAGTCCGGATACATCATACCCGTCGTTGATTTTTCACATCTGGACTCAGTCCTTGTGATCACTCAGCTCAAGGAGAACGGACAATGATCAGGCGCATCATTATGTATATCATCCTGATACTCGGCGCTTTCATGCTTCAGAATAATTTCTTTGCCGCCGTTCACTGGATCGATATCACACCCAATCTCCTTTTGATAGTGACCTTTGAATTCGGATTTCTGCGGGGCAGGATGCACGGCATGCTCATAGGGTTTTTCTGCGGACTGCTCTCTGATTTCTTTTTCGGCACGAATGTCGGCTATTACGCGCTGATCTATACTCTCATCGGTTACGGCAACGGCGTTCTCGGTTCGCTGTTTTATACCGATTTCCTGAATATGCCGATGCTGCTCTGCATCGTCAGCGACCTGCTGCTGGGTCTCTATGTTTTTATTACATCGTTTCTGGTCAGGGGTGCGGCGGATATAGGACACTATATGCTGCGCGTGATCCTGCCGGAGATAGTCTATACGATGCTCATCAGTCTGCTTGTTTACAAGCCGCTCAAGGCCCTCGATAAGTGGGTGGAAGATCGTTCAAAGAGGAGCGCGAAGGAATTTGTTTAGAGATATTATCGAGGCAATAGCATACAAGATAAAAGAGCTGGCTGTTTCCAGGATACTTCCTCTGGCGCTGGTCTTTTCCGTTATGTTCATCGTTCTTCTTGTCCATCTCTACAACCTTCAGATCGTCGGCGGAGAAGCGGCGCAGGAAACCTATATCCAGCAGAAGACTCTGCGCACTGTTTCACTCGACAGCACGAGAGGCAATATCTACGACCGCTCAGGAAATGTACTGGCCAAAAATGAGCTTGTCTTTTCGGTTACTCTAAAGGATACGGGAGCTTACAACGGCTATCAGAAAAACCTCAAGATCCTTGATCTGCTCGAAATACTGGACCGTCATGATGAAAATATAGTCATGACACTTCCGATGTATCTGGACAGCACAGGCACAGTCTGCTATTCCGTTTCGGGGAACGCGATCCTGCGTCTGCTCCGCGATGTCTACGGCAAGAGATCTGTCCAGGAGGTGCTCGACGACGATTCCCTTGATGAAAATATCTCTGCCGAGGGTCTTTACGAGCTCCTTTACGAGCGCTACGGGATCGGAAAGGAAGGCAGCGGCGAAAATGCAGCCACATATGAGATCAGCAAGGAAAAAGCGCTCAAGGTGATCAACGTCCGCTATCTGCTTGCGACGAATTCCTTCCAGCGCTACAGATCCGTCGTCGTAGCCCAGAATGTAAAAGAGGAGACCATGACCGATATCCTGGAGCACAGTGATTCGATATCGGGTGTCGATATAGAAGAAGACTATCAGAGAGTCTACCCTAACGGGATATATTTTGCGCATATCATCGGCTATACCGGGTCTGCAAGCGCCGAAGATCTTGAAAAGCTCAACCAGAATTATCCGGAGGATTCGCCGCGCTATCTTTCAAGCGATATCGTCGGAAAGACCGGTATCGAAGCTTCGATGGAGGACGAGCTCCAGGGTATAAAGGGAAGCCGTACCATGTATCTGGATTCCCGCGGAAGCATCCTCGAGGTAACGGACGAGGTCGCTCCGACCACCGGAAATGATATATATCTGACCATCGATTCAAATCTTCAGATCGGTATTTATCATCTGATAGAGCAGCATCTGGCCGGTATTATCAGCGACAAACTTGAAAATTCAAAGGTATACAATCCTGCCGGGACCAGCGCTTCAAAGAGGCGCCTGTCCATTTATGAAGTCTATTACCAGATGATAAACAACAATATCCTCGATATGGACGCCTTTGCGCTGCCGGAGGCGGGAGAGGCGCAGCAGAGGATATATGCCGCCTTCCTTGGCGGTCAGCAGGGAGCGTACGCGTCCATCCGCGACGAGCTGCTCTCGGAGACTCCTTCCGCCTACAAGGACCTTGGAGGTGACGTGCCCGAGGGTGAAGAAAACTTCATGAAGACCTACTTCAGTTACGTCTACGATATCCTTCTGGACTCGGGATATCTCATAGCCGAAGAGGTCGATCGGACCGATCCCACATACAAGGCATATAAGACTGACGAGACGATCAGTCTGGCCGAGTTTCTTAAATATGCCAT
>CAMOQY010000115.1 GCA_946623295.1 uncultured Lachnospiraceae bacterium
TCGTGACGCTCTCCTGCGGGATGTTGATGGCATACATGATGTCGTTGCCGCTCTCCACGATGCTGTCCTCCCACAGGCCGATCTCGTACATGTCGCCGCGGCGGTTGCCGAGGTCTCTGCCGTACTTAAAGAAGCTGGCGTTGCCAAGGAAGCCTTCATCGATAGTGACTGTGCGGATACGGGGATGAGCGCGGAACGCGGCCAGCGCCTCCTCCTTTGTGATCTTGCGGCCGTCCTTGCCGGAAACAAGTACGGTTATGATATGTCCGTGGGTCACGGGCGTATGTACGAGGATACCCGTCGCCTCCACATGAGGCATGATCGTCATGAGGTCTACAGCCTGATGGCTGGGAGCCTTATCGATCTGGAGGGCATTGGTCAGTCCGCGGTGATAGTCGCCGGGATCGGAGACGCGGCGGATGATGGTAATGGCTACCTTTGATACGCCGTACGCGCGGTCCAGGCAGTCAACGGTGCGGATCAGGCCGGTGGTGTTGCAGCTGGTGAGCTTGAGATAATTCTGGCCGAGACCCTTTTCATAATTGGCATATCCATGGAAGAAAACATCCGCGACGGAGTTCTTCTCGCCTCCCTGGAAGATGGCCTTGACGCCAAGCTTCTCGTAAATGACTTTATTTTTCATGCCGACTCCGCCGGGTGCGGCGTCCAGCATGACGTCTACCTTTTTGCAGAGCTCCTCAAAGGTGCCCGCTACCGGGATACCCAGCGCGTCAAACGCAGACTTGTCGGCGCCGTCCACAAGATAGAGATCGTATCTGACGTTATTGGCTCCGATCATATCCCTCTCAGCGAGAGCGCGTACCGAAAGAGTGGGGGCCATATCGGCGATACCGACAAGCTCCATGTCCTCCTGCATGGCTACACCGTCAGCCAGCCTCTGACCGATAGTGCCGTAACCGGCGATACCAACTTTAACTTTTGCCATGAAAAAATCCTCCTTGAATATTGATAAATAAATATGACTAATAAAATGACACTCTATCGCGATTCTAATATCAGCCTGTTTTATTGTCAAGTTTTTTGTTATTTTTTTGTCATGTTCGGAAATTTTCCGGGAGAAGTTTCCGTTTTTTAACAAAAACTAACAAAATTATTGACATTTTTTGTTAAGTTGATTTATGATACGGAATGACATCTGGAGTACTGCGCGGAGGAAACGAAATATGCGAAGCAGCCGGAGAAAGGATATTGCCGCTTATATAGCCAGACACCGTTCTGTTACCATGACGGAGCTGTGCGAGGTTTTTGACGTGTCCATGAATACCATACGTGCAGATGTGGCTTTCCTCACATCTACCGGTACCGTCGAAAAGATCTACGGCGGCGTACGCAGCGTACCGCAGCTTGAGGTCCCGCTGTTTGCGCAGCGCACCGCCATCCGCCCCGAGGCAAAGCTCGCCATCGCGCGCGCGGCAGCCGGCATGATCAGGGACGGGGACTCCGTCTATATAGACGCCGGCACGACCGCCATGCATGTGATAGACATGATCAGCCCGGACAGCCACGTCACGATAATCACCGGCAATCTGTACGTGGTCAATCAGGCTTCCCTGCGTCAGAACATCGAGCTCATCGTGCTTCCCGGCATTCTCAACCGCCGTACCAACAGCGTTGCGGATGTCAGCACTCTTGAATATCTCGGGCGGTATAATTTTTCAAAGGCTGTTCTCGGAACCACGGGTCTTTCCTACGAAGGAGGACTCAACGTTTCTTCATACCTTGAGTGCGAGGTCAAGCGCAAGGCTCTCCAGCAAAGCACCGAGCGCATACTCCTGTGCGACTCGTCAAAATACGGCAGCACGGGCCTTATAAGCTATGCTTCTCTCGCCGACATAACGCGGCTCATCACAGACAGTTCGTGCAACGACGCACTGCGCAGACTCTGCGCGGAAAAGGACACTCAGCTGACCGTGGTGAACGCAGACTGACAGAGAAAAGAAAGGAATATCATGTACAAAATCGAGCCTCATCTTCACACCTGCCATTTCAGTCCCTGCGGGCACATGACAGCAGAGCAGCTTACGGAGGCCTACGCGGCTGCGGGCTATTCCGGGATCGCCGTCACCGACCACTATAGCAGATACGTATTTCAGAAAAACGGAGTCGATATCACGGATCCGTCAGTCGATGCTGTGGATCGTTTCCTTATGGGCTTCCGTCTCATGCAGGAAGAAGGCGCAAAGCGCGGGCTGACTATCTACAAAGGCGCGGAGCTGCGCTTTGACGAATGCGACAACGATTATCTGCTCTACGGCTGGGATGATGAGCTTCTGGCCGATCCGGACAAGATCTTCCGCATGGGGATCGCTGGTTTTTCAAAGCTGGCACGCGAGGCGGGAGCGCTGCTCATTCAGGCGCATCCCTACCGCCACGGCTGTACTCCGGCTATCGCCTGCTATCTGGACGGGATCGAGGTGATAAATGCCAATCCCCGCCACGACAGCCGCAACGAGCTTGCCAAGGCTTATGCGGAGGAGTTCGGGCTGATCGCAACGGCAGGTTCCGACTGCCATCAGCCCCCGGATGTGGGTCTGGCCGGAATCTGCACCGAGATACTTCCGTCCGACTCAAAGGAGCTTGCACAGCTGATCCGCTCCGGAGAGTATCAGATATTCGGAGAGTAATAAAAAGAGGCTGCCGCGGCAGCCTCTTTTCGTATAATCGATATGAGTTACAGAGCAAATAATGACGGCGTTTTCCGCAGACTTTTTCTATGAGAAGAAATCAATGATCCGGTCTATGGATACCGGAACGAAGCCGTTTGCCTCAACTCCTACATCGTATCTCAAAATTCCGTCCTCACGGTTTTTCAGATTGTAACCCATGTCGCTGTGGAGATGCCCGTGCACCTGGATACAGCCTTTTTTGATCTTTGGCCAGGCAAGAAGCGGATAATGCATCATGGCAAAATATCTTCCATTAATTTCCGTCAGCAGAAAATCCCGCATTTCCTCAAAGAGCGAGGGATCGTAGGCCGGATCGTGGTTTCCGATGAGCAGATGCTTGCGCCCGTGGAGCGAGGCGATCAGTTCATTGGCCTGCTGCGGGCTCAGGTCTCCGCACAGATCGCCGAGGATGTAAACAGTATCATTCTCTCCTACCACAGAATTATACTTATCCGCGATATCCCTGGTCATCTCGTCAGCTGTCTCGTAGGGGCGATGCCTCTTTGGTATGACCTTCTGGTGACCGAGATGAAGATCGCTGGTGAAATAGATCATGACTGCTGTTTTGCCTCCTTCTCTACCTCCTCAAAAACAAATTCATTGCAGATCCTGATATACGTGCCCTTCATGCCTGAGGAGCGCGACTCGATGACTCCTGCGCTCTCCAGCTTACGCAGGGCGTTGACTATCACCGAGCGGGCGATCCCTACGGAATCCGCCAGCTTGCTCGCGACGAGGATCCCCTCGTTTGTCCCGAGCTCGCCGAGGATATATCCAACTGCGTCCAGCTCGGACTGAGACAGGGTACTGATGGCGGATTTGACTACCTGGCGCTTGCGCAGCTCCTCCGCGGTCTCTTCGTTCAGCGAGCGGAGCATCTCCAGCCCGACCACGGCGTTGCCGTATTCTGTCACGATGATATCATCTATATCGTAAAGATCATCGGTGCGGTACGCAAAGAGCGTCCCGAGCCGCTCGCCCGCTATGTCGATGGGGGTGACTATGACGTGGTATTTCGATGGAGCGTCCTCGAAGCCGAGCGTGGCGAGATTGACGTTTTCCTTTGTGGAAAGAATATTAAGCAGACGCTCGTTCAGCGAAGGATCGATGAATACGCCCACCTCCACACGGCTCCAGTCATCCTTTGCGCTGACAGCCGGGATGTGCTCGCCAAAGCCGAGGATCTTGCCCTTGCGGCTGAATACAAGTATGTTTGAATTAAGCGTTTCCGCCAGGACCTTGCATACGTCGTTGAAGACGAATCGATCCGAAGTATTATTGTGCAGCAACCGGTTGATTTTTCTTGTTTTATCAAGTAATTGAACACTCATCGTCTTTGCCTCCGAAAATTAGCTGATATTATATGAATATAATATCAGCTAACTGCATAATAATCAACTATTTTGAGAAATTTCGGATAATTTATATTTCGTAGAGTGCAGGCGTGTTTTTTTTACTGAAATGTTGCGTTAAAAGCCCAAAAACATTATAATGTAGTAGCATATGCATCTGAAAAGCTCGTATTTTATACGGATCTCATGATGCAATGGCTCAAAGAAGGAGGATCCGACATGAAATCCGATGTCATCCACGTTACAAGTGAAGGAGCCGGTTACAAGGAAGCTCTCGATCAGGCAGAGCGAGTGGCCGCCTTTATGAAGCTCCCCTCGAAAAGCGCTCTGCATCTCCGCCTGCTTACCGAGGAAATGATGGGTATGATGCGGGCTCTGACAGGCGAACGCGACGCCCAGTTTTGGATCGACGATGAAAACGGTACCACTAAGCTCCATCTCCAGGCACGGGCGGCCATGAACGCCGAGATGAGAGGCAAGCTGCTCTCCGCTTCCACATCTGGACAGAACATCGCCGTCAAGGGAGTCATGGGCAAGCTTCGCGATGTTTTCGAGAGATTTCTTGAACCTATCAACGGAGAATATACCAATATCTATACTGATTGCCTGTCTTTTGCAGGAGCAGACCTCGGCACAGTTTCGATCAACGCAGCCGGTATGTGGTCTCTGAATCAATATAAAACGGCCGTCATGGAGGGCCGTGCGCCCCAGGAAAACTGGGATGAGCTTGAGAAGTCCGTCATCGCCAATCTCGCCGACGAAGTTCAGGTAGGCATCGCCGACAACAACGTGGAGATGATCGTTTATAAAAAATTCTGAAAGGGAGAAAGAATATGAATATCACAACCACAAAGAACGCCGACGCTCTGACCCTTGCTCTTGAGGGCAGACTGGATACCATGACTGCACCGGAGCTCGAGCAGACGCTTAAGGCTGAGCTTGACGGTGTGACCGCACTTACATTTGACCTCAAGGATCTTGAGTATATCTCCTCCGCCGGTCTCAGAGTTCTGCTTTCGGCCCAGAAGACCATGAATACTCAGGGCACGATGAAGGTGACCAACGTCAACGATACTATCGCCGAGGTCTTCGAGATCACCGGATTTTCCGATATCCTTACCATCGAATAAAGACGTTTCAATGCGTAGTACCGAACATAAACAAGCCGGACTTTTCAGTCCGGCTTGTTTATGTCCCGCTCCGGGCAAGCTGCTCTTTGCTGTTACAGTTTATCCGTGCCCTGCTCCGGGCGGTCTAAGCTTTACTGGTCCGGTTTGTCGGCACTCAATTCGCGGACAAATAGTATCTTTTTTAAAAAAATGAAAAAATGATACTATTTTTTTG
>CAMOQY010000116.1 GCA_946623295.1 uncultured Lachnospiraceae bacterium
CCCATATAGGCCATAAGCTGGTCGCCGTAGCAGATCCCGAGGACCGGGACCCCCGCGGAGAGGATCGCCGGGTCAAAATGGGGCGAGTTCACGTCGTAGACGCTGTTCGGCCCTCCGGTAAATATGACGCCTGCGTAGCCTTCTTCTTTTATTTCATCGACCGTTATTTTGTTGTACGGCCTGATCTCCGCGTAGATATGCTGTTCACGGACCCGGCGGGCGATCAGCTGATTGTACTGGCCGCCGAAGTCAAGGACGAGAATCTTTTCCATTGAGACACCTCTATCAGTACGTCATCATAAATTCTTTCATCAACTGGCGCTTTTTCATACGGTTAAAGGCCGCGCCGACAAAGCCGAGAAAGAGCGGATGAGGACGGTTCGGGCGGCTTTTGAACTCGGGATGATACTGCACGCCGACGTAGAAATCTCTCTCCGAAAGCTCGACAGTTTCCACCAGCCTGCCGTCCGGCGAGATGCCGGAGAGTGTGAGACCAGCGGCCTGCAGCGCCTCGCGGTAATCGTTGTTAAGCTCATAGCGGTGACGATGTCTCTCGCTGATCTCGCGCGTGCCGTAGCACTTCTCCATCGTGGTGCCGGGGGTGATGACACAGGGATAGGCACCGAGACGGAGAGTACCGCCTTTATCGATCTCATCGCTCTGGCCGGGCATAAAGTCGATGACGCGGTCGGGACTCTCTGCGTCGAACTCGCCGGAGTTAGCCCTGGGCAGTCCCAACACGTTCCTTGCGTACTCTATGACCGCGATCTGCATTCCGAGGCAGATGCCGAAATACGGGATCCTGTTTTCGCGGGCGTATCTGGCTGCGACGATCATACCTTCTATGCCGCGGCCTCCGAAGCCGCCGGGCACTATGATGCCGTCAAGTGTCCCCAGCTGCTCCCCGGCGTTTTCTTCAGTCAGCTCTTCGGAATTGATCCAGTGGATCTTTATATGCGTGTTATACCTGTAACCGGCGTGGCGCAGGGCCTCCGCCACCGAGAGATACGCGTCGTGCAGCTCCACGTATTTGCCGACGAGCCCGATATGCGTGGTATAGGGGCGGGCTTTGATCCGTGCGACCATCTCGCTCCAGTCGCTAAGATCGGGCTTTGGAGCTTCTATACCGAGCTCCCTGCACACGATGTCGGAGAAGCCGGACTTTTCCAGCATCAGCGGAGCTTCGTAGAGGTTCGGCAGAGTGATATTCTCTATGACGCAGTCGGGCTTAACGTTGCAGAACATGGAAATCTTCCGGAAAATAGATTCCTCGAGAGGCTCGTCGCAGCGCAGCACGATGATGTCCGGACTGACCCCCATGCCCTGCAGCTCCTTGACCGAGTGCTGAGTGGGCTTCGTTTTGTGCTCCTCGGAGCCGTGCAGGAAGGGCACCAGCGTTACGTGGATAAAAAGACTGTTCTCGCGCCCGATCTCCAGCGAGATCTGACGCACTGCCTCTATAAAAGGCTGCGACTCGATGTCGCCGATAGTGCCTCCGATCTCTGTGATGACCACGTCTGCGGCGGTCTTTTTGCCCACGTTATAGACAAAATCCTTTATCTCGTTCGTGATATGCGGGATGACCTGGACCGTGGAGCCCAGATATTCGCCGCGGCGCTCTTTGTTAAGCACGTTCCAGTAGACCTTGCCGGTGGTGAGATTCGAGTATTTGTTCAGGTCCTCATCGATGAAGCGCTCGTAGTGCCCGAGATCCAGATCGGTCTCAGCGCCGTCCTCAGTGACGTATACTTCGCCGTGCTGATAAGGACTCATGGTTCCCGGATCTACGTTTATGTACGGGTCGAGTTTCTGCGCGGCCACTTTGAGGCCTCTCGCTTTGAGCAGGCGGCCGAGAGAAGCTGCCGTAATACCTTTGCCAAGGCCCGATACTACTCCGCCGGTCACAAAAATGTATTTTGTCATGATAGCCTCCTTTTCATAGCCGGGTAGCTGATTTGCATATAAAAAGGGGGTCTTCGGGAAGTTTCCCGAAGACCCCTTTGCCTTTATGCGCACTTTTATACACCCTGCAAAGTGAAGTGTCAAGCTTTTTTCGGACTCGGCAAGGCCCCGGGATACGTCCCGCGGCCCGGGGAGTACCGCCGCGGCTGATACGTGTACCGGCAGCGGCAGGAGAGTACGGAAGCGCAGGCTTCGCGCGTCAGTGCTCGTAGTCGAGCGTAAAAGGTATATCGATCTTCCTGACTATGATCTCGCCGGTGGAGAGCATCTGCGTCATCTCGATATGGAGAGCATCGCCGGTGCCCTCGGAAGCGCCGGCGGGCCTGCGGATGATTATATCGGTGTTCAAGGTCTCTACAGGTTCATCGGAACCGGAAAAATACGTCGAGTAGGTGCTTTGGTTTATATCATAGGCTGAGCGGTCCAGAGGGACGCCGTTAAAAGAGGCTGACAGGCTCAGGATACCCTGACCGGTCACTTTTTCGGGCTCGTCGATCACTATGTCGATCTCCGGAACGTCCGGTGTTACTACGGAACCGATAGCGACGGTTCCGGCGTATTCGCCCGCGTAGATATCGCTCTCGGGCATGTACTTTGCGTAGAAGCCTGCTTCGGAGGTGGTATTTGCCACGTAGGTCACCTGATCGCTGTAGCCGTTATAATCGATGACCACGTGGAATTCGGCCTCCATGGGGAAGCTCACACCGGGCTGGCTGTAATAGTCCTGATGATTCTCATAGAAGATATCCGTAGAGAGCATCTCGGGAGAGAAGGCCTCCAGATCGTCGAGCGCATCCGCTGTGATGTCCATGCTCCACTCAAGGGTATTGAAGTGAGGATCCCACATCTCCAGGGTGACCTTGTCGGCGGTCTGCATATCGGAAAAGCTCATCACGGCGTACATCTCGGACCAGACCGCATAAGCGGTGATATCGCAGACGGGCTCGACGGGATCGACGTCCTGACCGATATATCCGGGGATTTCCTGAGGCTCTGTCTCGATGTCGAAGCGCAGGCCGGTCTTTTCGTCCATAAGTATGAGCGAGACCGTATATGTCCGGGCCTGATCGCTTACGCCAAATATCTCACAGGGACCGCTGTAGTCAAAGTTCCAGGTCCTGCCGTCGCGGCTGATATCGGGATCCACGGAATTCCAGACGGTGACTTTCTCGCCGTTCTCATCCACCTCTTCCTCGGATGTCGACCAGACGGGAGGTCCTCCGCAGGGCTCTCCGGATGCGTCAAAGCAGTTGATCCAGAAACCGAGGGGCGTCAGTTCGTATTCATTCTTATCGTCGTGGGCCTGAGTAAAGTAAGCATGGTAGTCCATGGATGCCTCGCTGGCGGACTGAACCGTGACGGACACCGTGGCTCCGGTATCGGGAGCGGGCGGCTTTGGCACGACGTTCTTAACTGCAACGATCTCCTTTTCCACACCGCCGACCGTGAAGGTGCCGGTCAGTACGAGGAGCTTGTCACCGGTGAGCTGTGCTATATCCATCTCAAAGTCCACTATGCTCCGGGAGCCTTCCCAGACGTCGGGATTCTGTTCCGGATAGGCTTTGCCGCCGGAGGTGTCGACGGTCATAGCATCGACGGAGACGGGAGAGGCCCACCTGAAGGCGTCCGTGTCGATCTCCATATTTTCGCCGGGGTATACGACGTAGCTGTAGAGCAGTTTGTCGCCGTCCTGCATCGCATACCAGATGTGGATGCCGGGATCGCCGGGGTCTCCGGGTTTGTCCGCGTAGCCCTCGACCACAGGCGTCTCGGGCGTGGAGGTCGCTGCCTTTGTAAACAGTCCCAGCGGCCTGAAAGCGACGAACATGATGGCCGCCGCGGCGGCATAGTACATGAATCTGCGGAATATATGACGTTTTTCCCTGCCCTCGTCCGGTTCAAAGCTGCCCGGCTGCGTGATCTCCGGAGCAGGCGGAGCCGTTTCGGGAGCCGGGGATGCCGTCTCGGGAGCGTATCCTTCCGCTGTCGGCATACCCTCCTCTACAGGCGGCGCGTCGAGCTCCCGAAGAACGGGATATTCTTCGGGCAAGCCTCCAAACTCGCTGTTGTTAAAGGGATTTGTCATGGTGATGCCTCCGGACGGTTACTTCTGATGTACGTCCACCTGAGGGAAAGGTACCTCTACGCCGGCCTTGCGCAGGCAGATCCACAGCTCGCGGTTCAGCGCGCGTGCGCCGGAGTAGATATTCTTGTCGTCGACTTCGGCTACGAATTTAAGCACTACGCTCGAATCCGCCAGCTGATCCACGCCCAGATATACGGGCTCGGAGAGGAATATGTCGGAATGGCGCTGGAAGATGCCCTGCATGATGCCGGGGAGCTTGGTCTCGAGATCCTCGAGATCGGTCTCGTAGGGGATCCCTATGGTGCTGACGGCGCGCGAGGAATGATCCGAGCGGTTGAGAATGCTGGTCATGGCGGAATTATTGACGATCTTGACGTTGCCTCCGGCATCCTCCAGGCACGTGGTGCGCACGCCGATGCTTGTGACTTTGCCGCGGAATCCGCCGACTTCGACGAAGTCTCCTACGTTATACTGGTTCTCGAATATCATAAAGATACCGGTGACCATATCAGCGATGAGGCTCTCGGCTCCGAAACCGATGATCAGTGCGACGATCCCCATGCCGGCTACGACCGTGCCTACGTCCGCGCCGAGGATAGTCAGTCCCCAGCAGATTATCACGATGGCGGCCACGTATTTGAGCACGTTGCCGACGATGCTGATAATGGTGCGCGCGCGGTGCTTCTCGGGCTTGATGAGGCTGAGGATCAGAAGGATCAGATTCTCGGCGGCCAGCACTATGGCGGCCATTATGATGACTCTCAGTACGGAATTGAGATTGATCGTGATTCCGGAGAATGCTCCGTCGATTGTCTCAAAGACTCCGGTCCCGAGTCCGATGCCTACAAATGCCGCACACAATACCAGACAGATGACCAGCTTGACTGCGGACTTCGCACTGCTGAATTTTTTCATGGTAACCTCCGTTTTACTGTTCCGGTCTGGGCCGGAAAGAGCGATCCGCCGGCGTGAGGGACGATCCCTGTGCGCGCCGGACATATTTATACAAATAATATATTAACATAATGTCGTGTAAAAAGAAATGCGGAGTGAAATTTGTCAATGACAAAAAAGGGCAGACGCGAGTGCGTCTGCCTGATAGCCCGCGGTAACAGCGCTCTGTCGGCACAGTGATCCCCGTGACGCCCGCAGTGATCCTCTTTTTTTTTGCTGTGTTTGAACGAAATATCGCTGTATCCCGTTTTTTATTTGCCCATATCATATTGAGGCAGAGGCGCTTTTTCAAACGATCCGGGCGGCATTCTCTTTCTTT
>CAMOQY010000117.1 GCA_946623295.1 uncultured Lachnospiraceae bacterium
CTCCATGTAGTAGTAAGGGGCGGCATAGACAGCTTCGCATCCGCTGCGCTCCTTAATCACTATCTTTTTATCTATGACCAGCCCCGTCAGCCGGTCGGACAGGTCCATATCAGGAATACCGAGATTGGCCGCGGCGTCCCGCAGCAGTATTTCCCTGGGCAGATACACGTGTCCGAAATCTATCGCGGACAGCAGGGTATAGTAAATGCCGCTCTTTATGCGGAAATCCGAATCCGGCGCAAATCCCGTCCGCTGCGCTATGTCGTCCGCGATCTTAAAACCTATGCCGTCTATATCCTCAGCCAGACGGTACGGGTTGGTCTGGAGCACCGAGTAGACCTCGCTGCCGTATTTTTCGTATATCCTTACCGACATGGAAAGGGATATCCCGTACTGCTGGAGATACATCATCGCCTGACGCAGCTCGCGTTTTTCGGCGACCTGCGCGGCAATGCTCCTGGCGCCGTCCGCGCTGATGCCGCGCACCTTTACCAGCAGCTCGGGCTCCTCATCCACGACTCTGAGCGTGTCCTCTCCGAACATTCCGACGATCCTGGCAGCAAGCGCAGGACCGATGCCCTTGATAGCACCTGAGCCCAGGTACCTTTCGATTGACAAAAGGTCTCCGGGCTCAGTGATCTCAAATGATTCGACTTTGAACTGCTCGCCGTAGACCGGATGGGTGGTGTAGCGACCGGCGCATTTGAGTGTTTCGCCTTCGCTGATCCTGCCGAGATTGCCGGTGACGGTCACCAGATCTCCCTCCGTCGCGAGCTCCAGCACAGTGTAACCGTTATCCTCATTCTGATATATGATGTGCTCAACGCACCCGGTTACGATATCCTGTGACATAAATGCTATTTATCCTCTTTATCCCTCGCGGAATGCATAAACTCTATAAACTTGCCCGTTCCGGTGGCTACCACGGTCAGGGCGTCCTCTGCTACTATCGTGTTGATGCCGGTCTTTTCCTCGATCAGCTCATCAAGCCCCGAGAGAAGGCTTCCGCCGCCGGTCATGACGATGCCGCGCTCGTAGATATCCGCGGCAAGCTCCGGCGGTGTGCGCTCGAGCACGTTGTGGACGGCCTCTACTATCTTTGCGGCCGGCTCGTTGAGCGCTTCGATCATCTCGTCCGAGGTGACCGTCACTGTCTTCGGAAAGCCTGTGACAAGATTCCTGCCGCGCACGTCCATAGTCACTACCTCGGGACGGGCGTAGGCGCAGCCGATGTTTATCTTTATTTCTTCACCGGTACGCTCTCCGATGAGAAGATTGTGCTTTTTGCGTATATATCTGATGATAGCTTCGTCAAAATCATCGCCGGCGACCTTGACCGAGGTGCTGACTACGGCTCCGCCGAGGGATATGACCGCGATATCGGTCGTGCCTCCGCCTATATCCACGATCATGTTGCCGTAAGCCTTGCCGATATCGATGCCGACTCCGATAGCAGCGGCGACAGGCTCCTCGATAATGCTGACTTCACGGGCGCCGGCCTGGTATGTGGCATCCTCAACGGCTTTCTTTTCTACTTCCGTAGCTCCGCTGGGTATGCACACGGCAATGCGCGGCTTGCGCAGAGTCCTGCGGCCCATGGCCTTTCTGATAAAGTATTTGAGCATCTTTTCGGTGATGTCATAATCGGAGATAACGCCCTGGCGCAGCGGCCTTATCGCTACGATATTGCCGGGAGTACGGCCGATCATCTTGCGGGCCTCCTCGCCTATCTCCTTTATCTCATTGGCCTCACGGTCAAACGCCACGACCGACGGCTCTTTGAGTACGATGCCGCGGCCCTTTATATAGACAAGCACGCTCGCTGTTCCAAGATCTATACCCATATCCACTGACATTGAGAACATATCTGATCCTCCTGTATGCAAAGAGGCGCGAAGCCTCAGATCGTCATATCGACTAATATATGATATATGAAAAACCTGTATATTTCAATTTGTTTTTGAGCCGGTCACGCGTCCGTTTTTCATATCCGGCTGACACCTGCTCCGATCGTCAAAGCCCGGCCTTTCCGCGCTTTTGGCTTTACCTGTAACGCCTGATATTTTTGCTGACGCGGGCTCCGCGGCGCTTTCTGCGGCGCGTTCTGCCGTTGATGAAACGGAAGCCCAGCATGGCCAGCACCGCCAGCGCAAGGACCGATACTACCGCGATGATGATCAGCCGGAGCGCCGAGCTGCGGGAGTCCTCTTCCTCGCTCTCGGCAACCGAACCGCTGTAGGTACCGTCGGTTAGAAAAGCGTACGTGTCGGACGAGGATGTGTCGATGGTAAGCGGCGAGCTGCCCGCCAGTTCCTGTCCGTAGTAATAATTCACCCTTGCTATCTCTCCGTCTATCCCGGCTTCGCTGTTCCAGGAGAGCGAGCTGGTCAGATCCTGAAATGCAATTCCCGCCGGGAGCACGATACAGCTGTCAGACGGAATGGCCAGCGAGAGCAGATCGCTGCTGAGGAAGCCGCTGCCGCTGCTGCCCGCCGACATGGACGGATCGGCCTCGCTGATATTATATACGGAAAAGTTTTCAAAGCCGTAATCAAAGAGTCTCTTTGTGGACGTTGCCCTCTCCGAGCTGTCATCGCAGCCCAGCGTGACGCACACCAGATCCAGCCCGTCCTTTGCCGCGTAAGTCACAAGCGTAAAACCCGATTTACTGGTATAGCCGGTCTTGCCGCAGATGGCATATTTGTATTTCCCGCTCCCGCGCAGAAGCTCATGCTTCATGGCGACGCCGAATGACTCGCTGTGCTTGTTTGTGGCCGGGACCGTATACGAGGTAGTCGAGTCGATCTCGACAAAGACCGGGTTGCTTATCGCCTCGGCCATGATCAGAGCCATATCGAGACAGCACGTATAATGTTCCTCGCTGTGCAGGCCGGACGGGTTCGTAAAGTGCGTATTGACGCAGCCGAGCTCCTGCGCGCGCTTGTTCATCAGCTCCGCGAAGGCCTCAAAGCTCCCGGCCACGTGCTCCGCCAGAGCCTGCGCGACTTCATTTGCAGAGGCAACGAGCATGCAGTAGAGACAATCCCTGACGGTCATCTGTTCTCCGTCTGTCCTGGCTATGCTTGAGCTTCCCGGCTCAAGCTCATGCGTGGCCCTGTAGGAAAAAGTTACCACCTCATCGAGCGAGCAGTTCTCTATGACCAGAAGCGCGGTCATGATCTTTGTGATGCTGGCGGGGAAACGCTTTTCCGTGGCGTTTTTGGAATACAGGATCGTATTGCTGTTGGTCTCGAGAAGGATGATCGAATCCGCGGAGACGTCCGGTTTTTCGGGATATGAGGAAATACCTGTCACGTCAACAGGAGCGTGAGACGCGCTCTGCCCAGCGGCGGCTGCAGCCGTGCTCTGACCGGCATCCGATCCGGTCTCATCCGACGGGAGACCCGATGCCGCCGCCGGAGCGCTTATTATCATCATCGCGGCCAAAAGACCGCAAATAAACCTCGTTATTTTCAAAATCCGCCTCTTTTAACGTCGTCTGCTGCCTTGCTGCGGCTCCTGACGAGGAGTCTGATCCCGTCCTCAAGATACTCCTGCGAGAGCACCTCTCCGTGCGCCATTATCGCGGCAAGCTCGCCTCCCCTGGAATAAGGCACAGTGACCGTTTCCTCTGTAAAGCTTCCGTACAGCTCCTCCAGTATCACCTCGCGCAGCAGGTCTATGGATTCCTCCTGCCTCGCGCTGATAAAAACGCTCCCGCAGAGCCGTCCGTTTTCACCGCGCACCTGCGGCCCTCTTCTCGGAAAAGCCGTGTCGTCTCTCTGATCGCTTTTATTGTAGACGATTATCATCGGGACGTCTCCCGCCCCGAGCTCCGCGATCGTGGACAGAGTCGTATCCATATGATCTTTATAATGCGGATCCGAGTAGTCCACTACCTGAAGTATCAGGTCCGCCTCCTTTACCTCCTCGAGGGTGGATCTGAAGGCCTCCACAAGACCCGTCGGAAGCTTCTGGATAAAACCGACGGTATCCGAGAGCAGAAAATCATGGTTTTTCTCTCCGGTGATCCTGCGGACGGAGGTATCAAGCGTGGCAAAGAGCATATCCGCCTCGAATACCTGCTTTTCCTCCCCGGAGCATGACTTTACAAAGGAATTCATGATGGTCGACTTGCCCGCGTTTGTGTAGCCGACCAGAGCTACGAGCGGGATGCCCGAGGCCTGGCGTTTTTTGCGCTGCGTCCTGCGCTCCCTCTCCACGACCTTGAGTTCGCGCCGCATATCGGCGAGCCGGTGATCTATGGTGCGTCTGTCTATCTCAAGCTGCGTCTCGCCTTCACCCTTGCTCGACATCGAGCCGGAGGCGCCGCCCTGCCTGTTCTGTTTTTCCCACATGCCTATCAGGCGTGGCTTGAGATAGCTCAGTCTGGCTACCTCGACCTGGAGCTTTGCCTCGCGCGTCCTCGCCCTCGATCTGAATATCTCGAGGATGAGCGCCGTGCGGTCCATCACCTCGATCTCAAGCTCCTTTTGAAGATTTCTGAGCTGGACCGGCGTAAGCGTATCGTTAAGGATCACTCTCTGCGCGCCGTGCTCCGCGGCCGCTTCCTTTATCTCTTCGACCTTTCCGCTGCCCAGGTAGAGCGCCGTGGTGCAGCGGTCAAGTATCTGGGTAAAGCTTTCCGCGCATTCCTTGCCGCAGGCGGCCGCAAGCTCCGCGAGCTCGTCCATCGAGTGCAGAAAATCATCATATGATCCGCCTCCGGCGCTTTCCCATACGCCGGCGAGTATTACTGTTTCTTTTTCTTCACTGTATGTCAAAAATGCATCCTCTGTGTATATGTGCTCTTTATTTTCACATCTTTTTATTGTATAATTTCAACTGCTTTTTTGCAATATAAAAGAACCCGGTGGAAACTATGAAGATATTTGCTCTTGTACTTTTTATACTGATGTACGTGCTTATGATAGCGCTGCCGAAGCACAGGCCGTTTTATGCGCTCGCCGTTGCGGTGGTGTATCTGGTCGCGGGGGTCCTGCCCGTTGATTCTCTGCTTTCGTCCATCAACTGGAACGTCCTGATGATGATCACGGGCACCATGATCATCGTGGACTATTTTATCGATTCGAAAATGCCCAATCTGCTCGCGGACGTCCTGCTCAGAAAATCAAAGAACGTCATGTGGGTCACTATATATATGTCGCTTTTCGCGGGCATAATCTCCGCGTTTATCGACAACGTCGCCACCGTGCTGATGGTCGCACCTGTCGGGCTGGCCATCTGTAAAAAGCTCGGGATCAACCCCGTAGGCATGATACTTTCCATAGCCGTTTCG
>CAMOQY010000118.1 GCA_946623295.1 uncultured Lachnospiraceae bacterium
CCATCCAGGTCTACGACCCCGCCGGACGTCCGATCGAGAAACCGATCACCCGCATCACCTGGGATATCCGCGCCGCGGAAAAAGGCGGCTACGAGCATTTCATGCTCAAAGAGATCATGGAGCAGCCCGGCGCAGTCGGAGCTACTCTCGCGCCCCGCATCAAGGGAGAGGAGATAGTGCTGGACGCCGAAATATCCGCCGACGTTCTCGAGAGCTTTTCAAAGATCGTCATCACCGCCTGCGGCTCGGCCTACTATGCCGGCTGCGCCGGGAAATTCGCGCTGGAGAAGCTTTTCAAGCTGCCCGTCGACGTCTGCCTCGCGAGCGAGCTGCGCTACAGCGATCCGCTCATAGACAGCAGCACGCTGCTCATCGTACTGTCCCAGTCAGGCGAGACCGCGGATACCATAGCCGCGATAAAGGAGTGCAAGGCCCTCGGCGCGAAGGTTCTGGCCATAGTCAACGTCGTCGGCAGTACAGTGGCAAAGCTGGCCGACTACGTGCTTTATACCTGGGCGGGACCCGAGATCGCAGTCGCGACCACAAAGGGCTACACGACCCAGCTTGCGATGCTGTACCTTTTTGCGCTGTATGCAGGCGGAAAGACCGGCCGCGTAGACAAGGACGAGTACAAGCATCTCCTGACTACGCTAAAGCTCCTGCCGAAGCGTATACAGGAATCTCTCGATCTTAATCCGTCCATTCCTTCACTTGCAAAGGAATACAAGGATACCCGCTCGATCTTTTTCATCGGACGCAATACCGACTGGGCTGTGGCTCTGGAAGGCGCTCTCAAGATGAAGGAAATATCCTATATCCACGCCGAATCCTACGCCGCGGGCGAGCTGAAGCACGGCACGATAGCCCTTATCGAGGACAGACAGCCCGTTATCGCTCTCTGCTGCAACGAGGCGCTTATAGAAAAGACCATGAGCAACGTGATCGAGGTCAAGGCGCGCGGCGCCAGGGTCCTCGCGCTCACCCGCCGCGGCGAGCAGCGCGTCTCATCTGTAGCTGACGATATAATATTTGTTCCGGGGCTCGACACGATCTTCCAGCCTATAGTCGAGATCATTCCTCTCCAGCTTCTGGCATATCACACCGCCCGTCTGCGCGGATGCGATATAGACAAGCCCAAGAATCTGGCAAAATCAGTGACCGTAGAGTAGAGTGCCGATCTCCTTCGGACGGCGCACCGATCTCCTTCGGACGGCGTACCGATCTCCTTCGGTCAGGGCAGAATTAAAGCCCGGGCAAACCGCCCGGGCTTTGTTATTATATTATTCTGCGGCTCTGCCGCTTACTCGACGATCAGATCCGGAAATACAGCCCTCACGTCGGCCTCGGTATCCGCAGCCGGATCACCCGGAGTGCCCACCTTTATGGTAATGGTCTCGCTGATCCCGAATTCGTCTGCGGCGATCTTTTGGACCTTATTTACAAGGTCGTAGCGTTTCGCCATATCCAGACCGGTCTGGCTTCCGACGTAGATGACCGTTCCGCCTGACGAACGGACCGGCATCGCGCCCTTGTTCATGCCCTTTGTAAGCGGATCGAGTCTGCTGTAGATCTCGTTCCAGCGCTCGCATATCCCCGCTGCTCCCGATTCGCTCTGCGGCGCTGACGGAGCAGGGACTTCCGCCTCCGCAGTTTTTGCGGCGGACGGGATCGAAGCTGACTTCTCTTTGCTCTCCGCCTCAGGCAGAGGCCGTGAAGATACCGGGGTGCTTTCAGGTGTGGCTGACGCAGGCTGACTTTCCGCGGCGGGCTCCATCGCGCCTGCCGTCTGAACAAAAGTTTTCGGCAGCTTTGACACATCGGCAAGCTTTTTCTCAAGCTCGCCGATACGCGCCGAAAGCGCGTCCGTATCCGGATCAGCCTCCGGACGGATCGACCTGATCGCCGCGACCTCGAGAGTGACACGCCTTCCGGCGCTTCCTCTCATATCATTGAAAGCCTCCGAATACAGCCTGATCAGCCTGATCAGACCGTCAAGGCTCATCATACCGGCCTCCTCTTTCATCCTCGCGCGCTCGGCGTCGCCGGCGTCAACCGCTCCGGTTTCGGCGCCTGCGGATTTGACAAGAAGCAGGTTGCGCAGATACCAGCACAGGTCTCTGACGAACTGGGAGGCATCCCGTCCGCCCATTATGACCTCGTCGATTATCGAGAGCAGTCCCTCCGCGTCACCGGAGGCAAGGCATCTGAAATATCTGCTGAAGGTCTCACTTTCAACCGCGCCGAGCGATCTGAGAGCCGACTCATACGTCAATTCGCCGTCGGCGCCCCCCGCTGCCTGATCGAGAAGGCTGATCGCGTCTCTCATGCCGCCCTCGGCCTTGCGCGCGATATACTCCAGCGCGCGGTCCTCCGCTTTTATCCCTTCGCCCTCGCACAGCTCGCGAAGCCTGCCGACGATGGTCGCTCCATCGATACGGCGGAAATCATACTGCTGGCAGCGCGAGAGGATGGTGGCCGGGATCTTCTGAGGATCGGTGGTGGCCAGGATAAAGATCACGTATTCAGGCGGCTCCTCCAGGGTCTTGAGAAGCGCGTTAAAGGACGAGCCCGAGAACATATGGACCTCGTCGATGATATATACGCGGTATTTTCCCTCCGTGGGCGGATACTGCATATCCTCGAGCATCTGCCTGACGAAATCGACATTGTTGTTTGAAGCGGCGTCCACCTCGGTGAGATTCATGGAATTGCCGCGCTCGATAGCCTGGCACGAGGGGCACTTTCCGCAGGGATTACCGTCAACGGGATTCTCGCAGTTGACGGCCTTTGCAAAGATCCTCGCTATGGTGGTCTTGCCTGTGCCGCGGCTGCCGCAGAGCAGATACGCGTGCGCGATCCTTCCGGTGCGCAGCTGTCCGCGCAGCGTCCGGACTACAGGATCCTGACCCTTGACATCCTCAAATACCGCAGGTCTCCATTTTCGGTAAAGTGCTGTATAAGCCATGGTACTTCCTTATAATAAAAAATCAGCGCATTTCGCTTCGAATCGTTACGATGACCGTTACTTACGCCGCTTGCTCGGCCCAGGCGCCCTCACGTCACACCAAGACACCGGTTTAGTGCTGCTCCGTTCCCGACCTGACACGGTTCGCCGGGCTGTGGTTGCATGAGACCCGGGCGTCAACGCCGCGCGCGCAAGGCTGCGCCACCATAAAGACCCTCAGACGAAATATCACCCCTGCTGTAGCGGATTGCAGGTACAGGGCACCGCTGGCTCCCCGGCTGCGCTGAAACTTTATGACATAATGACGGCGGGATCGCTCCCGCCGTTATATAATAGCATTTTCGGATAATCCGGTCAACGAAAAGGTTGCCGCGCCTTTCAGCACTTCTCTATCTTCTCGAAAAGACCGTCCAGCCAGTCGCCTTCAAAGAGCTCGATCATACCCTTGTCGCAGGCCGCGGCCAGCTTTTTGTCCATCGGGATGCGGGCTATTGTATCGATACCGTGGCGCGCCGCGATCTCCTCGGCATGGCTCTCTCCGAAGACTTCAATCTTCTCGCCGCAGTGCGGGCAGACGACGTAGCTCATATTTTCCACGAGTCCGAGCACCGGGATCTTCATCAGCGAAGCGAGATTGACCGCTTTCTCCACGATCATCCCGACAAGCTCCTGGGGAGAGGCTACCACGACGATCCCGTCGATCGGCAGCGACTGATACACCGTCAGCGGCACGTCGCCCGTTCCCGGAGGCATATCCACAAACATGTAGTCCACATCCTCCCAGATAACGTCGGTCCAGAACTGCTTTACGGTCCCCGAAAGGATCGGCCCTCTCCAGACCACGGGATCCGTTTCGTTTTCGGTCAGCAGATTCAGGGACATGACCTTTGTGCCCATCTTTGTCTCGACAGGATAGAAGCCGCGCTCGTCGCCGGTGACCTTTTCCTTCAGGCCGAAGGCCCTGGGGATCGAAGGTCCGGTGATATCGGCATCAAGTATGGCGGTGCGGTGACCGGCTCTCTCGGAGAGCACCGCCAGGAGCGAAGTCACGAGGCTCTTGCCGACGCCGCCCTTGCCGCTGACTACGGCGATGACCTTGCCGATCTGGCTGAACTCGTTTGCAGGCTCCCACATGCTCTCTCTGGTGCGGTCCGCACAATTCTCACCGCAGCTGCTGCAATCATGATTACAATTGCTCATTATATAAAACCTCCGTTTTGTTTTCGTATGTTACGGGACCTGGCGCCATACCGCGCGGCGATCCTGACCCTGTATATTAAATCAAAAATCCGTTGCTTTTACAACACCGCAAAATTATAATAAGAGCAGTTTTATGATGGTTCTTGTGAATCAATGCAATGAATCGACCTGCCACGGTCTCACCTCAGGAGGAATAAAAATGCAATCCAGGATCAAAAATGCGTTCAAAAGCTATCTGTTTGACGGTCTTCTGCTCGTAGCTCTCGGTGTGGTCATGCTCATCTGGCCGGAGGACGCCCTTAGGATCCTGTGTATCGGCGGCGGCATCCTGCTCATAGTGCTCGGCCTGATCAAATGCATCGTCTTTTTCGCGAACAAGGAAGATCACAGCGTGCCCGGGCTCATCATCGGCATAGCCGAAATCGCGCTCGGCATCGCGCTTATCATAAAGTGGGACTTCTTTATTACCGCTTTCCAGTTCATCACCGGAATCATCCTGATCTACGGCAGCGGACTCATGTTTATCAGAGCCTTCGCGCTGCGCCGTGAAAAGGGTCCGATCTTTGCGGCGTCCATCGTTTTCGGAATCCTGATCCTCGTCTTTGCCGCGCTGATCCTTCTTAATCCCTTGAAGTTTGCCGCGTTTATCACACAGCTTCACGCCGTCGCTCTTATACTCGAAGGTCTCTCAATGATCATCGTGATGGCCAGAGCGCAGGAAGCCCGCGCCGCCGCAAAAGCGGCTATCGCCGACGCCCAGGCAGTGGATGTGGAGGTTATTGAGGAAAAGAGCGAGGAGTAAAGTACAGGCTCAAGATAAAGATTTCCGGACAGATCAGCCCCTTTTTGTCGGAAAAGCGGGCAGATGCAAGAGATTTGCGTTGTAAAAACGGACACCTTGTGCTCTCATATTTTAGTGTTACATGTGGAGAATAGTATCTTTTTTTAAGAATTTAAAAAAAGATACTATTTTTTTTGCATCAACACGGTCGTGATCGACAGTCAAACCATGAAAAATAGTATCATTTTTTGAAAAACGAGAAAATGATACTATATTTTCCGGGCCGGAGGGGCCTTGATC
>CAMOQY010000119.1 GCA_946623295.1 uncultured Lachnospiraceae bacterium
GAGATAGGCAGGCTTCTGCGTACGCTCAGCCGCCGCACGAAAAACAATCCCTGCCTTATCGGCGAGCCCGGAGTCGGCAAGACAGCCATAGTCGAGCGCCTTGCTCAGGAGATGGCCTCGGGCAATGTTCCGGATGCTCTCAAGGGCAAGAGACTTCTCGCGCTGGATATGGCCGCAATGGTTGCCGGTACGAAATACAGAGGAGAGTTTGAGGAGCGTATCGAAAACGTGATACGCGAGGCGGCGGGAGACGGCAGAACGCTGCTCTTTATGGACGAGCTCCATACCCTTATCGGCGCCGGAGGCGCGGAGGGCGCGCTGGATGCCGCAAATATCCTGAAGCCTGCTCTTTCCCGGGGCGAGATCCAGATAATCGGCGCGACGACGGTGGATGAGTACAGAAAGCATATCGAAAAAGATGCGGCCCTTGAACGCCGCTTCCAGCCGATCATGGTCGAAGAGCCGTCGGAGGCCGAGACTGAGGAGATACTTAAAGGCCTTAAGGGCTATTTCGAAGAGCATCACAAGGTCAGAATAACTGACGAGGCCGCCGCTGCGGCCGTACGCCTTTCGGCGAGATATATCAATGACAGATTTCTCCCCGATAAGGCGCTCGATGTGATGGATGAGGCCTGCGCGAGAGTAGTGCTTGCCTGCTCAGGTCGCAAAAAGCGCGCGCAGGGCGAAGGACCCGTTGTGGATGAGTCCGCCATTGCCGATGTGATCGGAGATCTGACAAAGATCCCGGTCAGCCGTCTTACCCAGTCGGAATCGGAAAAGCTCGCCGATCTGGAAAACCAGCTTCACAAACGTATTATCAGCCAGGATGAAGCGGTAAAGGCTGTCTCAAACGCCGTAAGGCGCGGCAGAGTGGGACTCAAGGATCCCAAACGCCCCGTGGGCTCATTCCTGTTCCTCGGACCGACGGGCGTGGGAAAGACCGAGCTGGCCAGGGCGCTCGCCTCGGCGCTTTTCGGGCGCGACGACGCCATGATAAGGGTGGATATGTCCGAATATATGGAGGCTCACAGCGTATCAAAGCTGATCGGTTCGCCGCCCGGCTATGTCGGCTACGACGAGGGCGGACAGCTCTCCGAAAAGATCCGCCGCAATCCTTACTGCGTGCTGCTCTTTGACGAGATCGAAAAAGCTCACCCGGATATTTTCCACGTGCTGCTGCAGATCCTGGATGACGGACACATCACGGACGCCCAGGGCAGAAAGATAGACTTTAAAAATACGATAATCATCATGACGTCAAACGCGGGAGCGGAGAGGATCGTATCTCCGCGCAGCCTCGGCTTTACGGCGGATTCGTCGGCTGAGGCCGATTACCGCAGGATGAAGGAACAGGTCATGGAGGAGGTCAGGCGCCTTTTCAAGCCTGAATTCCTCAATCGTATCGATGAGATACTCGTCTTCAGGCAGCTTGAAAGCAAAGACGTCAGAGAGATACTTGGCCTTCAGCTCAGGGAACTGAAGGAGAGGATCCGCAGTGTGATGGGCTTTGAGCTCAAGGTGACTCCTGCGGCGAAAGAGCATCTGATGAAAAAGGGCTTTGACCCAAAGTACGGAGCGAGACCTCTGCGCCGCGCGATCCAGACAGAGCTCGAAGACCCGCTTTCTCTGGAGGTCCTCGCGGGAAGGGCATCGGGCGTTGTTACCGCCGGTTTTGACAGCAAAACTCAGAAGATAGTGTTCAGGTGAAAGATGAGATTTCCCGATTTTCTAAAAAAAGGAGATACCGCCGGCTTTATCGCGCCGTCCTTCGGCGCGGTGACTATGCCGTACCGCGCGTGGTTTGATGCGGCTCTCTGCGAGTTTGAAAAGCGCGGCTACAGGACCTTGACTGGTCCGAACTGCCGCAGGAACGACGGAGTGGGCAAGAGCAGCACTCCTCAGCGCTGCGGAGACGAGATCAACGAGTTTTTTACGGGTGAGCGCTGCGATGCGATCATTTCCTGCGGCGGCGGAGAGACCATGTGCGAGGACCTGGAGTACGTCGATTTTGACGCCATAAGATCCTCGCGGCCGCGGTGGTTTATGGGTTACTCCGATAATACGAATCTGACCTTTACCCTGCCTGTTGTCTGCGATACTGCCGCGATCTACGGACCGTGCGCCCCGACTCTTGCGATGTCGCCTGCCCACAGGGCAGTGGAAGACGCGTGGAGACTGCTCTCCGGCGAGGGAGTCAGGGAAGGATGCTTCACCCTGCAAAGCTACGACGGCTGGGAGGGTCCGGAGGATGGTTCTCACGAGACGGAAAGACCTGAATATAATATAACCCGCAGGCCGTGTATAAGATCTTTTGTTCCTGCCGGCGCGGGCCGGGAAGGCTTTGTGCCCTCCGCAGAGCTGAAGATCAGCGGAAGGCTGATAGGAGGGTGCCTTGACGTCCTCCGGACACTTGCGGGGACGCGATATGACCGTGTGGCCGGCTTTAACAACCGCTACGGTCACGAAGGAATACTGTGGTTTCTGGAGAGCTGTGACTACAGCTCGATAGAGGTCCGCAGAGCTCTCTGGCAGCTTCGCAGTGCGGGATGGTTTGACGCGGCCTCCGGCTTTATCTTCGGCAGACCGTTCCTCTATGATGACTGTTCCTTTGGAATGAGTCAGCAGGAGGCTGTGCTTTCAGCGCTCGAGGGGCTTGGAGTTCCGGTGGTGATCGACGCCGATCTGGGGCATCTGCCGCCGTCGATGCCTGTTATAAGCGGAGCCTTTGGCAGTGCGCAGTTTGAAAACGGGAAACTGATACTGGAACAGTATCTGAGGTAGTATATGGAGTTGATTCTGGATTGTTTACTTGACGCGCTTCTTGACGGAGCAAAGCTTCTCCCCTTTCTGCTTGCAGCTTTTCTGCTGCTCGAGGGGCTTGAACACCACAGCCGCGCCTGGATAGAAAAGCTGTTTTCGGATAAAAGGCATCTCGGACCTCTGTGGGGTTCGCTCATGGGGCTTGTCCCGCAGTGCGGCTTTTCCGTAATGGGCGCAAATATGTATGCCGGAGGCGTTATCAGCCTCGGCACGCTCATGGCTATCTTCCTGTCTACCTCGGATGAAGCTGTGCTTGTAATGCTCGGAAGCGGAACGGCTGTCGGGACGATACTCCCGCTGCTGCTCACAAAGCTGGTCATCGGCCTTTTCTGGGGATTTCTGATAGACTTGCTCGTCAGGCGCACGCCTCACCCGCATCACCATGAGCCGCATGATCTGTGTGAAAACTGCGGCTGTGACAAATATCCGGGCATACTGCGCCCGGCGCTGTACCATACCGTACGGCTGTTTCTCTTTATCCTTGTATTTAATTTTGCGATAAATCTGCTGATTTCTCTGCTGGGAGAAGAGAAGCTGTCCTCGCTGCTCCTCGGGGGAAGCGCTTTTCAGCCGCTGCTGACGGCGGCTATCGGGCTGATCCCGAATTGCGCCGCGTCCATCCTGATCACAGAACTGTATATCTCAGGAGGGATCACCTTCGGCAGCGCCGTTGCCGGACTTGCCGCGGGCGCGGGAGTCGGGCTCGCGGTCCTTTTCAGGATGCACGGCTGTCTGAAAAAGAATATCCAGATACTTTTACTGCTCTATCTGCTTGCCGCAGTCAGCGGCTTTGTCATCGATCTGTTTGTCTGAGACGGGGTCACAGGCGCGTCGTATGCTGACGCGGGCCATCCACTGTCCGAAACAGAACCAGAAGACCACCGTAGTGGGAGAATTGATATAAAAGACGTCAGAGATGAACATAGCTCCTCCGACGGTCGTTGCAGCGGCGAGGCCAAACAGCATGGCCTCGTCTTTTTCGCGCCGCGAGAGGTATTTCCAGCCCTTGACCGATTTTACCGCGGCAAGCGCTACCGTAGCGGCGAGTATGATCACTCCGGTCACTCCCTGGCTCGCGGCGATATCCGCGACCATATTGTGACAGGCAGCGAGCGGCTCGTCGTGAGTAGCCATATAGCAGTCGGGCATCTTGTCCTGCATATAGGGCAGCATATTCCTGAACGACACCCCGAAAACGGGGTTCTTTTTCATGATATCGAATCCGTTTTTCCATATGGCGACACGTCCGTCGCTCAGAGTGAATTCCGATTCGATGCTGGCTTCCTCGCGGTCGAGCTCCTCGGCCACTTCTCCTCCTCCGTTCTCCTCGGAGACCTGGTTGATTATGTCGACTATGGCGTTATATCCGTTTTTGATCGGATATGCGGAAAGCACGAGCGAGATGAGAAGTACGGCCATGCCGATGCTTTTTGCGGCCCCGCGCCGTACCGAGATGCACCAGTACAGGTAAAAGAGCAGCAGCATGAACGCGAAGATTATCATCGCGCCGCGAGAGTACGAGAATACGATGTAGGCGTACTGGAAGATGATGTGCGCGATAAAGATCCATCTCAGCTTTTTGGAGATCCGGCCTCCCGTCAGGCACATGAGAGAAACGATGATCGAGACAGCCGAAAGCACGGCACCGTAATTCGGATCCGTATAAGCTCCCCAGAGGCGTCCGTACCAGAAACCGAGGTAGATATTGACGGGGCGGAGGGAATTATGTCCGGTGATGAGCAGTATAAACCCGGCAGCCGCCTGAAATGCGCTGTAGAAAAGCAGGACCGCCGTAAATATACGGGAAACCGGCGGGCCGGCGTGAGAACCCTCGGTACGGAGCTCGTAAAAGCCGGCGGGATAGACGATAAACAGGCACAGGAAAAGCCAGACAAGCGCCTGAAGGTTTTCGCTGATGCCGTAGGCGCGGCTTGCGATGGTGCTCAGCGCGTAGCTGAGGATAAAGGCGGCAAAGCAGGGAAGCAGAGCGATAGGCCTGGCTTTTTTGAAGCCCGCTGCCATAAAGCATCCGCGGACCGCCGCCAGAGCGAGGATCAGCGCGATAAAGACGCTCATGTACGGTCTGCCGGCCGTAAAGCTGTTAAACGAAAGAGCACCCAGCAGCAGATACCAGACGGGAAACATCCGGCCTGACCAGGTCCTGAAATAATCCTTAAGAGCAGAGGGTATTTTTGACATAATTTGATTCGGCCTCTCTGTTTAGTGTATAGATGATACCATAATGCTCGCTTTTTTTCTACATGATATTGAATATTCTTCACGCAATAAACTGATAAAAAGTACTTGCAAAAGAATTTCGCCTGCGCTATAATGTGCAGGCGTCAAAAATGATGGGCTATCGCCAAATGGTAAGGCAACGGACTCTGACTCCGTCATTTCAAGGT
>CAMOQY010000120.1 GCA_946623295.1 uncultured Lachnospiraceae bacterium
CAATCAGTTCCACGATGTGCTGGCCGGCTGCTGCATAAAGGAGGCATATACCGATGCCTATAGCGCCTTTGGATATGCCCGCCAGAAGGCGCTTGAGCTCCGGAATCTGGCGCTCCAGAAGATAGCCGGCAGGATCAGGACTACCGATTTCCTGGATTCCGACCCCTCCGAGATGCGCAACAGGCTGTGGTACCGCGAGGGAGAGGGCTCGCCGGTCGTGGTGTTCAATCCGCATCCCTTCGCCGTAAAGACGGCCGTCAGCTTTGGCACGTACAGCGTCGCAAGGGTATTGGATCACAACGGAAGACATGTGCCTTTCCAGATGGTGAGAGCTCCCTATACCGACGGGATCAACACTACGAAATGCCTCTTTGAGGCGGAGCTGCCCGCGATGGGTTACAGGGTATATTATATCTATAACAAAACGGCAGATGTGCCGGCGTCTCCCGGTGCGGATCCGGGTGCGGACACGCTGCTTCGGGCTACGGAAACGACTCTGGAAAACAGTCTTGTCAGGATCACCTTTGACAGGGAGAGCGGTGCGGTTTCTTCATACGTTTCAAAATCCGGAAACAGGGAGTATGCCGGCGGTCTTCTGGGCAGGGCAGTCGTCTGCGACGACAGCGGGCACGATACCTGGTCGCATATGATAAATGTTCTGAACGACGATATCGGCGCCTTTGGCGGCGGCAGCCTCAGCCTCATCGAAAACGGGCCGGTGCGGTCCACGATAAAATCCGTCACCGTATACGGTAAATCTGTGCTGAAAAAATACTATTCGCTGTACAGGGATGACCCCAGGCTGCATGTCCGCTGCGTACTGGATACCGACGAGGAATACAAGATCATCAAGCTCTCGTTCCCGGCAGCAGCCGATTCCCCGAGGGCCGCTTATTCGATGCCGTACGGCTTTATCGAAAAGGAAGCAAACGGCGAGGAGGACTGCGCGCACGAATGGGCCGATATATTTGACGCGAAAAGCGGTGCGGGCCTGGCCGTAATAAACGATGGCCGCTACAGCCACTGCGCGATCGGAAACGAGCTCAGGATCACGGCCGCGCGCGCCTGCGCGTATCTTGATCACTACGGCAAGGACTCACGCGATGACGAGATGGAGTTTATCGACAAGGGCGAGCTGGAATTCGAGCTGATCCTCGTCCCTCATACGGAAAGGAACCCGGGCGAGCTTACCGACTGCGGCATGCTTCTGAATACGCCTCCCGTGCTCATCCAGGAAAGCCATCACGGCGGCAGTCTGCCTCAGGAATACAGCGCGCTGAGTCTGGACCGCGGGAACGTCCGCATTTCGGCCTTCAAGGGCAGCGAAGACGGCAGCGGACTTGTTATGAGACTGGCGGAGACTGCCGGCAGAGATACCGCAGTCACGGTAGATATGCCTGTCCTCGGAAGGAAGTTCGATCTGCGGTTTACATCCTTCGAGGTAAAGACTATAATGATCGGTGATGACGGCTCTGTAAGAGAAATATCGGTCATCGAGTAAAACAGCATAACTCGGATCATATGAAAATACGTGAGGGAGGACAGGAGCGGATAATACGGGACTGACTCCCTCACAGCTTACTGGATAATACCGGGGAAAGGGAAACCTCATGAAGAAATATATCAGTGAAGACGAACTGCGCGGACGCATAGAGCTTAATTACACCAGACTTGCCTGCTCTGCGTACTACCAGATCGGAGAGGTCTTTTCACCGGCAGGATATGACTGGCCCGCTGACAAGGAGGGCAGGGCGCTGCTCGCCTTTGTCTCCCATTACCGGATCAGCGGCAGGAAGATCCCGTGCATGGATCAGATGCTTGAAAAGCTCCCCGGGATGCTTAATGAAAAAGGCTATATGGGCGCGCTGCACGGAGATATGATCTCGGAGCAGCAGTTTTCGGGACACTCCTGGCTCCTGCGCGGACTGTGCGAGTACTACGAGCAGTTTGGGGATAAAACGGTCCTCGATATCATCAGATCCATCACGGACGGACTTTTCATGCCCGCGGCGGGACGCTTTGGCACCTATCCCGTCGAGCGCGAAAAAAAGGACGAGGGCGGTGTCAGCGGCAGCGAAACGGGAGATATCGGGGGCTGGCTCCTTTCAAGTGATATCGGCTGCGCTTTTATGAGCATCGACGGACTCTCCCACGTATATAAGGTCACCGGGGACGCGGCGGTAAAGGCGCTCCTTGACGAGATGATCAGCGTGTATCTCTCGATCGACAAGGCCGCACTGCGCGCGCAGACGCACTGCACGCTTACGGCGGCACGCGGCATGATGCGTATGTACGCCGCCACGTCACAGAAAGAATACCTCGCCGGAGCAAGGGCTATCTATGACCTCTACGTATATGGCGGAGGCATGACGTACACGTATCAGAATCTGAACTGGTGGGGACGGCCGGACACCTGGACGGAACCCTGCGCGATAGTGGATTCGCTGATGCTCGCGCTGGAGCTTTACAAAGCGACTGGAGATGAGAACTGCCGCAGAACGGCGGCCAGGATATACCACAACGGTTTTTCCACCGCGCAGAGAGACAACGGCGGCGCAGGGACCGATACGCTCATAGCGGACGGCAGCGCGTGCGATACGCTTAAGATACGGATGTACGAGGCCTTTTTCTGCTGCACGATGCGGCTTGCAGAGGGCCTGCGCTATATAGAAGAAAACAGGGAGCTTCTCTTTGCAGAGACCACGGGCGTCCTGACCCGTGATGAAAACGGCATATACAGCGACGGTGACATCATTTACTGCCTGCCCGACGAGGCGCTGCGCCCGTACGCGGAGGAGAGCATCGCAGCCGACGGTATGGACCTTACGCCGATCGTAAAATATTACCTTGTCCCGCGTGAGATCGCGGAGAGCGCCGGACAGAGGATCCGCTTCAGATAAAGGGCAGTTTACCTGCCCTTTGCGCTGTCTTCGAGGTTGTAATAGACGCTCGCAGGGAAATCGGTATATATCTGCTTAAAGCCCATGGGCGTCATCTCCATCTGCGTCTTAAAGCAGTTGATAAAATAGCTCGTGCTTGAAAACCCCACCGACATCGCGATCTCCGAGATATTCTTCTCGGAGTCTATCAGCAGGCGCTTGGCCTTGCAGACTCTGATATAATTCAGATACTCGTTAAAGCTTTTTCCAGTGATCTTCTTGAAATACGCGGAAAAATCAGACTGCCTCAGCCCGAATTTCTTTGCGAGATGGACTGCGGTCAGCTTTTCGGAGTAATTTCCCGAGATATAATTGAAAATATCGGTAAACTTCGCCCGTATCCCCTCGCTTATTTCCTCGTCGATGGGAGTCACGTTATTTACCTTGCGGATAAGGTCCAGGATAAGGTGAGAGATATAGATGCGTATGGCAAATTTGTACGCGTAGCTGCGCTCGCGGTCCTCGCGCATGATGCTGTCGAGCCAGCCCTTTATATTTGAGTTTTCAACTTCTTCGCGCGTATAGAGCGTTTTGAAATTCGAAAATGAAATTATATAGGGAATGACGTATTTGAGCTCCATCAGCGACTGGCTGTCCGAGCAGATCGTCTCCGGCAGGAATTTTACGGCAAAGGATCTGTGTACGCCGTGGTCCGGAACTATGACGGAATGCACCTCTTTGGTGTTGACCAGGATCATGTCGCCGGGGCTGAGCGTGTATTTCGTATCATTGACCGTGATGACAAACTGACCCTCCAGTATATAGATGATCTCGATCACGTTGTGATAGTGCGGAGAGGTCATCAGGACCGGATGGTCGCAGATCTGGTACACAAGCTCGTAATCCTCGAGCCGTGTCTCCCCTTTTTCTTCGTAAATATCGCGTGTTGAAACGGTCTGCATACTGCTTCCTCCGCCGGAACGCATTAGCGCCGGCCCGCGGCGTGTCCGCTCCGCTGTTTCCTTTTCTAAAAAAGTTTAAAAAGTTATATCCAAACGGTCATTTGATTTTATTATATACCCGCCTGCGCGCAATGGCAAGCACGTACGCGGGGCAGTGCATTAAACGGCAGTTTTGTGTGCATTGCACGGCGTTGCGGCACGAAATCGGCAGTTTAGTTATATATTTTAATTAAAATAATAAAAATGTTTAAATTTTTGCATTATTTGTTTAGTTATTGATATACAGTCCTTTTTTTCATATGTTAAAATGCGAATCATAAGGGGGTAGTGTTACCTTTATGAAGAAATCAAGGCTTGAAAAAAAGGAAAATGCCGGCATAATGAACGTCCTTTTCGTCCTGTTTATCATATACGGGGCCACTCTTTTGCTGCCCCTTGTATGGATGCTGATCAATTCGTTCAAGCCTGACAACAATGAGTTCTTTTATGACCAGTGGAGGTTTACGAGCTTCTCGCTGGAGAATTACAAGCTGCTCTTTACAGGGGACAACAATATCCTCGGGATGCTTGCAAATACTCTTATCCTTTCGCTGACCATCCCCACCGTCTCGGCGTTCTTTTCGCTGTGTGCGGCTCATGCGGTCGCCAGCTTTAACTACAGGCTCAGAAACGTCGTCTATTTCATCTTCATCATGCCTATGTTTGTCTCAGTGGCAGGCACCACGCCTTATGTATACAAGCTGCTCAACGATCTGGGACTTTTCGACAAGCACATCGGACTGATCATCATGTCCTGCGGCGTGTCCGGCTTCGGCTTTCTGATGTACTACTCGGTATTCCGCAACATCTCGCATACTTACGTCGAGGCTGCGATGATAGACGGCGCGGGCTACTGGAGGACCTTCCTCCAGATCCTCGTCCCTCAGGCCAAAAACATGGTCGTCGCCCAGTGGGTCATGGGCTTTATCGGGACCTGGAACGACTTCTCCGGACCGTACCTCTTCCTGCCCTCGCACCCCACGCTCGGCGTAGGAGTTAAAGAGATTTCCGACAAGATCGACCTGGGGCACAGCTATCCCGAGCTTTTCGCGACCATCATAGTGATGCTGATCCCCATAATCATACTGTTCTTCGCCTTCCAGAAAAAGATCATGACCGTATCGCTGGGCGGCGGCATCAAGGGCTGATCCGGAAAAAACTAAAAGGAGCAACATATATGAAGCTGTCAAAGAGATTACTGATACTTGCACTTGCGGGAGTTATGGCAATGGGCACCGCCGCCTGCGGCGGATCGGATACGAACGATCCCTCCGGCGGAAGCGGAGATTC
>CAMOQY010000121.1 GCA_946623295.1 uncultured Lachnospiraceae bacterium
AAAAATACTTCGAGCCGCAGCCGCGGTCCCCGGACCAGTCGTCCGTCATCGCGTCCGGAGCGGCATCCACGGGTACAAAGGCCAGCTCGTTAAGCCATCCAGTGATGCGCTTTTCTTCATCTACAAAGCCGCCTGCCTCGCTGGTGCCCATGGCTATCCCGAGTACCGAACCCTCGCCGATGCTCATGGAGCCGGCAAGAGCGCTGACGTCCCCGTCATTTATAACGCAGTACGGCACGTCGCGGAAGGTGTCCTGCACCGCCCTCTGATATATATTCTTTACCTTTGAATCATACAGGTCGCGCGGGACTTCGCGGAAAAGGCTCGCGCTCATCGTACGGTTGTTGATATAGATCCCGGCGCTCGAAATACCCACGGCGTCTACTCTCGGCAGGTGCTCCGCCGCGGACTTAAACGCGGCGACGATCCCGTTGTAGTGGTATGAGGGATCCGACTGAAGCTTCGGCGACCAAACGACCTCCTCGGAATAAACGGTCTCCCCGTCTATGACCGCCGAGACCTTGCGGTCCGAGCCGCCCGCATCAAAGCCGATGCGGCAGCCCTCGATATGGCCTCCCATCGCCTTTGGAGAATCCTTGGCCTGCGGAACGTTCCCGGTCAGGATCACTTCGAAAGGTCTCTCGTAGATATCGGCCATAAACTCGCAGTCAAACTGGCGCAGGCCGCTTTTGCTGTAGGCATCCTGCAGATACTTCGCTATGCCGGCGTCATCCGTGTAAACACGGAACCCGCCCTTCATCCAGAGGATCGTCTTTACTACGCGCTCTATGTAGAAAAGATCTGCCTCCTTAAACTCTTCGGTACCGTGAATAAAAGTATCGATACGCGCCATCTGACCGTCGGCACGCTCCACTGCGAGCGCCACCGGCTTTGAGGCGTCCTTAAGAAACGCCCTGTTGAAAAGGCCCATCGGGATAAAGCCCGGATCAAGCTCCGGCCTGTTTTTTATTTCGATTTCTATTCCGTACAGTTTCATTTTTCCATTATGTCCATTTGTATTTTAAGATTTCCGAGCGCCGTCGCCTCGATGGGAAGCGCAACGATCTCCTTGCCCGTAGTCGCCGCGGTGAGCTCGTTGAGAAACGCGTTCTTTGCCCCGCCGCCCACTATATAGAGCTTTTTGTAGCTGCATCCGACCGCTCCTTCGAGCTCGCTGATGGCCTTTGCGTAGCTTTCGGCGAGCGAGCGGTAGGCGCACCTGAAATAATCGCCGACCGAAGCCGGAGCGGCTGACGTCTTTTTGTCAAAGACCGCCTTCATGCTCTCAGGCGCAAGGAAATCCGGTTCGTTTACATCTACCGTCCCGTCGTATGTGCTCTCTCTGGACGCCCTGACTATCTCGTCAAAGGAAAGCTCCGGCGCGATCTCCTTTTTCAGTTCGTTGACCACCCACATGCCCATGATGTTTTTCTGGTAGCGGTTATAGCCTACGCCGCCCTCGTTTGACCAGTTGGCCTGCTGGGAGGCCGCCGTAAGGACCGGTTTTTTCGTCTTTACGCCGAGGAGCGACCAGGTGCCGCTCGATATGTAAGGCTCGTTCCCTTCCATGGGGATCCCCTCGACCGCCGAGCCTGTATCATGCGTCGCGCACAGCACCACGTCTATTCCTTCGTAGACGCCAATCCGCGTGCCGGGCTGGACCGTATCGGTAAACATCCCGGCAGGAAGTCCGAGCCGCCTTATGATCTCCGTGTCAAAGCTGTCCGTTTCGGCGTTGATAAGGCCTGTAGTGGTCGCGTCGGTGTATTCCTTTGCTTTCGTCCCGCAGAGCCTGTACATAAGATACTCGGGGATCATAAGGAAATCCGTAACTCCCTCGAGCCTTCCCTGCATCTTGTCCCAGTACAGCTGATATATGGTCGTGAACGGCTGGAACTGGCATCCGGTCCTGGCGTAGAGCTCAGAAAAAGGAACGAGCTCGTGGACACGCTCTATGGCCTCGGCCGTACGCTCATCGCGGTACGCGTATACGGGAAAAACAGACTCGTCTCCGCGCATCAGCACGTAGTCCACGCCCCAGGTGTCGATTGAAAGGCTCCTGATGCCGTCAAAGCTCTTTTTGGCACGGGCTATACCGGTTTTAACGTGCTTCAGGATCTCTTCGATATCCCAGGTAGCACGTCCGTCCACGTATTTCACTCCGTTCGGAAATCTGTAGACCTCTTCCGTCTTCAGCTCGCCGTTTTCCTTCCACCCGACGATATGCCGTCCGGAAGAAGCGCCGATATCTATTGCAAGATAATACTTTGTCATTGCTTTGCCTCCATGATCAGGGCCGTACATCCTGCGCGGCCTTTCAAAAAAGTTCTGTCCCGGATCTATTTATTCATCCAGGGATCGATAACGATCTTCATAGTGCAGCTGTAGTCCATGGAGAGCTCGATGGCCTTTTGCGCATCCTCCAGAGGGAAGCGGTGCGTGATGAGCTCTTCAAAAGGATAGAGGTCCTGATATCTCTGCGCCATGCGCATCGTGGGTCCGTAGCCTGAGATGGAATGATTGGACATTCCGAGGATACGGACATTTTTCGCGCAGATCTCGTGAGGCTTTAAGACCACGTCTCTGCCGACGTCCACGAAATTGCCTACGATCAGGTAGGTGCCTGCCTTGCGGACCATGCGCAGACCCTCCGGGAAAGCTTCGGGCTCGCCGGCGCACTCGACTACGACGTCCGCGCCGCGGCCGCCGGTACGCTGCCTGACCAGCTCCACGCGCTCATCCTCTGTGGTATCGGCCAGGCAGAGCGTAAGGTCCGCTCCGAATTTCTTTGCGATATCGAGCCTGAACTGCGAAGTGTCGGTCATGATTATCTGATCCGCGCCGAGCATGCGGGCCTTGATCATATGCATGATGCCGAGGGGCCCCGCGCCGAGGATGACTACGGTATCGCCAAAGGCAAAGCCCTCTCCGTCAAAGGCGTAGAGCTCCTTTGCCTTGTCAAGGCTGTATGTCACGTCGAAAAGCTCGGAAAAAACGGCGACCTCAGGCTTCATGCCCTCGGGGACCTTGTAGAGCTTTACGCGGTCCGTGATAGCCATATACTGTGAAAAACCGCCGAAAAGGTGGGGCGCCTGCGCGCATGAGAAGGAATTGCCGTAGGAACGGATATTATCGCACCAGGGATAATCCGGAATATGCTTGCAGAACCAGCACTCGCCGCAGGTCGTGTCGGGGCACATGACCACCCTGTCGCCCGGGCGAAGGATATTCCCTTCAAAGTCGAGATGCCTGCTGCCCTCCTCGGTGATCTCCTCGATGATGCCTACATTTTCATGGCCCTGAATGATCGGGAAGGGAGTGGTGATCTCCTGTTTGGTGCCGGCATACTGCTTTACCTCACCCTTGTAGGTGTGCTTGTCAGTGCCGCAGATGCCTGAAAGCTCCGTGCGGATTATCGCGCCGCCCTTCGGCATCTCAGGGTAGGGAAACTCCTGGATCTCGACGGTCCTTGGGGCCGTAAGTACAGCCGCTTTAACTTTATCTCTCATTTTTTTGTCCTCTCAGAAGATATTTCTGTTTTTTGATCTCTTTATCCGCAGCCCGCGCGGTCTGAAAATACCACACGAAACAATCTACGCTTTTATTAAAGCACATTTCCGTTCAAAATCCAACGCATTTTTACGCATAATCTGTGCAAAAACATTGCATAAGGCTGTGCGTTCTGATATAAATAACGATAGGCGCATGCCGGAACGCCGCCGGTTTGTCCGGCAAAAACGCAGGAAAAGGAGTACGGCAATGATCACAACGAGCGAGCTTGCAAGGCTGGCGGGAGTCAGTCAGTCCACGGTATCGAGAAGTCTGAGCGACCACCCTTCCATCTCATATGAGACGAAAAAGAGGATCCAGGCGCTCGCTGTGCAGTACGGCTATATCGAGCAGAAAAAGGGCCGCCGGACTTTTTATTCCGGCGAACACAGGGTCATCGGCATTCTTGTCGAGGACCGGCCGTTTTTTGACGACCTCTTTATCAACTATACAATCGGAAAGGTCATAAGCACGGCCTCGAAAAAGAACTATTACACTATCAGGCTGCCGATCTCTTCAAATGAAAACGGCAGCATGGAGCGGCTGCGTGATTTTCTCAAGGCGAACCTTATCGACGGCTTCATCATCATGCACAGAGTCTTTGACGATACCATCCACGCCTTTCTGAATGAAATGGGCATACCGCATGTATATCTGCTGCACTGCTCGCGTGATTCTCTGGATGCCGTGGACATGATAGATACCGACAACTACGCGGGCGGATATCTCGGGACAAAGCACCTTATCGACCACGGACACCGCAATATACTGACTCTCACCTGCCCGTGGAGAGAGTTTGAGGACCGTACGAACGGCTATCTTCAGGCACTGACCGACGCCGGTATCAAGCCGGAGGCGCGCTTTATCCTGAAATGCGAATGCTCTTTTGAAAGCGCTTTTAATGCGACGGTTGACAGCCTGAAGCTTTTTGATCGCGCAAGCGCGATCTACGTTCAGAGCGATATCATGGCGACAGGCGTCATCAGCGCTCTCCGCCGGCACGGTCTGAGTATTCCCGATGATATTTCCGTAGTGGGATCCGACGGCTACGATCTCGGAGCGATCACCGACCCGCCCTTTGACAGCGTGGCGCACCCACTGCCGGAGCTTGCCTCGCTTGCTCTCGACGCCCTCATTGAAAAGATCGGCGCCCGCCACCCTCAAAGTCCAAAGCAGATAAAGCTGCGCCCCTACGTCATAGAGCGCAGCTCGGTAAAGACCCTGTAGGCGCCGCTGCGCCGCGTCTGTGCTCGCTTGCGCTGCCCTGCCTGCCGCGCTGCCCTGTTCTGTTGCGCTGCCCTGTTCTTCCGCCGCCACGCCCACCGCGCTTTTGCCGCGTGGAAGCGCGAGCCTTTAGTGCGCGAAATCTGATGCAGATATAATAAAAAACCGTTGCTTACTGCAGACACAAGCGTGTGGGAGCAGTAAAGCAACGGGTTTTTTATTTGATCTGCAGCAGATGAGCAAGTCACTCGCGGCGAGCGCGGACGCGGCAAAGCGCGGTGGGCGCGGCGGCAGACAAGGCGGCGCAAGCGAGCACGGTCGCGGCTGGCAGGGCAGGGCGACGCGGACGCGGCAAAGC
>CAMOQY010000122.1 GCA_946623295.1 uncultured Lachnospiraceae bacterium
TTCCGCTGTTTATCGTAATATTTGACGCAAGCCTGACCGTCGCGCCCTTGAGGTTGTTGAGCTTTGTATAAAGTGCAAATCCCGTCAGGTCATCTGCATCGGATATCGTGTAAACGGCCTTTCCGTTTTTGTCTGTCTTCGCGCTGTTTTTGAAATTCTCCAGAGCCTTCTGCAGCTGCCCCTTCCCGGAGAGAGAGCGCAGAGCCGGAGTGTTCCTGTCGCGGATCACCCAGTGCTCCTCAAATTTGAGCCAGCTCGCCAGGAAGAATCCGTCCACGCCGCAAAGCTGCTGAGAAGTGCGTGAATTGACCCACGCGGAGTTAGTAACTTCCTTGGGCGCTGCAGTTCCCGCAATGGTGGACTTGCCCACTCCGGCGCTGTTTCTGATCCGTATCTCGGGAACGGCGCTGTATCTGCCGCCGACCAGGGTACCCACGGTGGATCCGATAGTAGTGATGCCGCCTATGCCGAGGCAGTCGTCTATGGTAAGATCACCTTCTACGATATATCCGCAGATGTTTGCCACATGGTCTCTCGCGGAAAGGTCGCCGGAAGAGAGACAATGCGAGATACTGACTTTCTTCGTGCCGTTTTCCATGGCGCCGACGATGCCGCCGACATAGCGGTTCTCTTCTGCGTCCACGGTTCCGTCGAACCAGCACTCGGTAAAGGAGGCCTCACCTGCTGCGGCCGAAACTATGCCGCCGAAACGGCTGCGCTCACTGCAGGAAGCCTTTATAATGGCATTGCTGTATACGCGGTCCATGCTTCCGGAGAAGATCCCCGCCACGCTTCCGCAGTAAGGACCATCCTTTTCAAAATAGCTGTTCGTAAGCCGCAGGCGGCTGATGCTGCCGTTAACGCGCGCAAACATTCCCGAAGGATCCTCGGTCTTTAATTTCTGATAGAGTCCACTCACCGTATGCCCCTGGCCGTTGAAGTCACCCGCAAAACTGTATATGGGGAACCAGAGATTTGCCGGCGCGCTCTTTTCCCAGCCGGATACGTCGCCGGAGTTGACCTTTATATCACAGGCAAGCTTTACGCTTTTACGGGCAAAGTCCGTGTTGTAAGACATATAGGCAAAGCCGTACAGATCTTCGACGGAGTCAAGAACGTATTCCTTTTCGCGAACGCTGTACCAGCTCGTATCCATTATCTTCTTCAAACCTGCGGTAGATGGAACGGTCTGAGCAAATGACCGGAGCACCGGAGTATCTCCCTCGCGGATAGCCCAGTACTCATCGAAATCAAGCATGGTCCAGATGTAAGCGTTTTCGCCTGTTAAATAATCGACAGGTATGGTCATGCAGCCGCCCACATACTCGGACTGTACATTATCAAGCGCCTTTATACAGCTCTCGGCAGACGCATAGGTGTTTTCAAATGTAAGCGTGGATCTGGCGCCGAGCCAGCCGGAAATGGAGCCTGCGTGCTTCTGGGCAGGGATCTCGCCGACGTTCAGACAGTCGGTGATCTCAAATACGGTGCCGCCCATGATGCCGATAATGCCGCCGGTAAGCACGCCGCCGCTGATGCTTCCGGAATTCAGACAATGGCGTATACGCACCGGGCCTTCATGGTTGCCGGCAATTCCGCCGGCCTGACTGCCCTGGCTGCCTTCGGTAAGAGTTATGGAACCGTCGAACCAGCAGTTACTGATCGTAACGGTTTCGGTACCTCTGCAGCTGCCGATTATGCCGCCGGTGCTCCTGGTCGCGCTGCTTTCCATTATGGCGTTGCTGTAGACGGTGTCCACTGTGCCTTCGCAGCATCCGACTATGCTTCCCATATATGAGAAAAGCTGCGACGTATTAAGGAAGGATGAGTTTTCCAGACGGATATTCCTGATCAGACCGGTGTTTGTGACAGACGTAAACAGGCCGGTTCCGGGCTGGTTGCTGTACAGATAAACGCCGCTGACAGTATGCCCCTGTCCGTCAAATGTACCCGCAAAGCGGTTTATGGGGTACCAGGGGTTTTCGGGCATACTCTCCGGAGACCAGTCTTTCGCGTCTCCGGTGTTTACTATAATATCCCCACCGAGCTTTACTGTCCTTCCGGAAAAATTGTTTGATGCAGAAAGAATATAGAATCCGTAGAGCTGATCAAGCGAGGTCAGCGTATAATCTGTCTTACCCTTGTCATACCAGCTTGTATCGTAAGCCTTGGCCGCGCTCGTGCGATCATCTGTCTGATCTGCGAAAGCGCGGAGTATGGGCGTTCCGCCCGGCACTATAGTCCAGGTTTTTTCAAAATCCAGTTCTGTCCAGGCCAGTGCGGCTTCGCCTTCAAAGCACTCTCCTGAAAGGCCGATGGGGTAAGACTGAATCTGACCTCCCCAATACCCGAGCGCAGCCGGATAACCTGAGAGGTTTGAATACGCGCTGCTCGCGGCCAGCGTAGCGTTGCCCTCCAGACGGCCCACAGCGCTGCCGATACTGTCATGACGAAGAGCCGTGATGCTGCTGAGAGAAAGCGAATCCTCAAGCATCAGATGGCCTCCGTCAAAAACTACGCCGACAAAACCCCCGATACGGGGCTCATCGTTCGTGAATTCGTTTGTAATGACCGCGGTACACAGGCAGTGTGTGACCGAGGTTGTCTCGGATGCCTTCTTTACAACTCCGATAAGGCCGCCGCCATAGGAACCGCGCGGTCCCTTCATAAGCAGCTGTCCGTCGAACCAGCAATTGTCCATGTGGATCGCGCCGTTTTCCGCTACGCCTACGAGGCCACCGTTCTTTTCCCAGTAGCCAACCACAGTAGCATTGCTGTAGACGTTGCTCAGCGTGCCCGCGCCGTTGCTGATGATACTGCCTCCGCCATTGTTGGACCAGTTATAAAAGATACTGTCGGTAACTTTCAGATTCTTAATTACGCAGGTGTCCTTTGTATAGGCGAAGAGCCCGGTCGGAAGATAGAGCGATTTCCCGCTCCAGTATTCCACCGCGGGGTGGTTTTCGTAGTGAAGGTCAAGCGACCCGAGGTCATAACCCATCGCGTAAACGCCGCTGATGGTATGTCCCTGTCCGTCAAAGGTCCCCGCGAACTGATATATAGGGTCTTCCCACAGATATTCGGGCATTGCGAAACCCCATTCGTCCGGGGTTCCCTGGTTCATGACGATGTCGTTTCCGAGCAGAAAGGTCTGGCCGGCAAAATCATGATTCCGGCTCAGTTTTGACATTTCATAGAGCTGCTCAGGCGTGGTGATTACGAATTCGTCAGCGTCCTCCGTATACCAATCTGCAGTAAACTCATCCTCTCCAGACAATGAGCCCTTAGCCGAAAGCCATCCGCCTACTCCCGCAGCGGCAGTGAGGACGGTTATCCCTGCAGCTATAAGGATTTTTTTCATTTTCATTGCAGCATCCTCCTATCTGGGCGGCTTCTGGGAATTGTACTTCCATTCCCTTGGCTCCATTATCTCTGCTGAACCCACCTTGTAAGGGAAGGTGAGCACTACGGTACCTTCGCCGTACGTGTAGCTTTCCCTGGCCTTTTCATTGATATACTTCAGCTGCTCGGTATGGTTGCTGTAACCCGACTCCCCTCCGAGGAGTTTGTGATAATTGGGGTAAAGCACGGTATCGAGCCGTTTGAGATAATAAGTGAACTGATCGTATGTGTCATAACCGTGGTGCGACGGAAAATAGATATCCAGGTCGAAATACGCGCGGTCATAAGTATTCATGATAAATTTCTGGCTGGAGAAAAGACCGTCTCCGGGGAAGAGTATCTTCTGTCCTTCTATGTTGTAGAGAAGCCAGGTGCAGCTTCCGTTTACGCCGTGAAGATCCTCGTAGGGCTGGACCTCGGAGGAATAGATGACTTCCACAGAAAAATCGCTGAAATAGTATCTGTCCCCTATCGCCATCTCATAGAGTTCGGGTGCGCCGCCATCCTGTTTGCTCAGCATCTTCGGAAGGCCTCTGACATAATTGGAAAGCACCGTATAATCCTCTCCCATCCGGTCGTAGTATTTAGCGGCCTCCTCGCCAAGCATGTTAAAATACATATTCTCCACATAGACCCGGTTCATCTGGTCTTTATTATTGAGGAACGCCTTGAACACACCCATATGGTCGGTATGCGGATGAGACATGAACCATGCTTCTATGACAGGCTTTTCGCCCTCTGGAACGAGGGCCTCGAGATCGTCCAGCAGATAGGGCAGCTCGTTTTCCGTGCCGCCGTCGTTGATAATGAAATGCCCGTTTTTCAGCTGCAGGAAGAAGCTTGCGCCGGTCGTAAAGAGCTCCGGCAGATAGAGCTTTGTCTGCGCACTCTGACCATTGGCGGCGACATAGGAAGCATCGTAGTTCAGGTGCTCCGACCAGGTCCCGCCCTCACAGGCGCTTATCATGGTACGTCCGGCAAGGTAAATATAGGTCACGGACAGACGCAGATCACCCTTTGTAAAAAATGTCTTGTATATATAGCCTCCGAGTCCGCCTTCTCCGTTATCCGCAAACTTCACGTATCCGTCTGCTTCAAGCACGGAAAGATAGGCGTCGTAATCCGCCTTCGTCGTTCCGTATACGCTTATGCCATAGGTGCCGGCCCCGTCGTCCACGGCCCTCTCGTAGCGGGCATCCGCCGCGGCCATGCGGGGAACTTCGGAGAATAACTCATAGTCAGAGAACTCGGCAAGAGTTGCGGATGAAGATCCGGCCGAGTCTGAAACAGACTGCGCCTCCTCGCTCCCGTTATCTGCGGCACCGAGCGTCACCGCCCTCGCGCCAAAGAAAGCTCCTGCAGCGAGGGCCGCAGCCCCGGCTCCGATCAGCACTGCTTTTATGCCTTTTTTCATTTTCGCTTCCCTTCCAATAGCAATTATCAGCCCTTAAGAGCTCCCATCATAACTCCCTTGTTAAAGAATTTCTGAACAAACGGGAACAAACAGAGCATGGGTACAGTAGATACGACTATCAGGCCGTATTTGAGTACATCGCCCATCTGCGCCGCCTGACTGGCCAGCTCTGCGTCTGATACCATAGTCATATCCATCTGGCTGGCCTCCAGTATGCGCCGCAGTATGAGCT